>JAYRVL010000385.1:0-12750 GCA_041918575.1 Anaerolineae bacterium
AGGTCATCAGGCACTTGCCACAAGCCGTCGCGTAGAACGTTTGAGCGAAAACAGGACTGTTCCTACAGGTTGTGTGCGATTTGCCAATGACCACAAGCTGTTGTATGGAAACATCTGTTCTATGTCGAAAACAGGCTTAGCTCACTGTCTTGCGAGAGGAATATCCGCTTGAAACGATTAGGCATTGCTTTGCTGAGCGCCTGCTGCGGTTTGATCGTCGGCGCTGCCATTCTCTATCTTTCGACGGCCGTGCTGGCAACAACCCCGTGGATCGGACAACTGACGGCCGGCGTCCTCGCCCTGGCCGTTAGTTTTGGTCTGGCCGCTGCCTTGTCACGATCAGGCGGCAGGTTGACGGGCAACCTGGTTGCCACCCTGGTCGCGCTGCCCGTGCTGTTCGGCGTCTTCCTCGGGTGCGGGTTGGTGTGGGCGCTGCTGGCGGCCTTGATAGTCGGCCGGTAGGCCGCGCTGACCGGTCAGTCGCCAATTTCCCCTTCGAGCCAAGCCAAGACATGGGCTTTTGTGCGACCATTCTTGTGTGTCATGGAGGTCATAGATGGACTTTAGGCTCAATGACGAGCAACGCATGATTCGTGATATGGCGCGCGACTTTGCGCAAAAAGAAATCGCGCCGCACGCCGCTCATTACGATGAGACTGGGGAATTCCCCTATGAGATTGTCAAGAAAATGGGCGCCCTGGGCCTGATGGGTATCGAGGCGCCGGAGGAGTATGGCGGCGCCGGGCTGGACACGCTGGCCTATGTGTTGGCGATCGAAGAAGTGGCCAAGGCGGATGTCGCCGCCAGCACCATTTTGTCGGTCAACAACTCACTCTACGGTTACGGTCTGCTCAAGTTTGGCAATGAGGAGCAAAAACAGAAATTTCTGAGGCCGGTAGCCAGCGGCCAGGCCATTGGCGCGTATTCGTTGACCGAGCCGATGTCCGGTTCGGACGCGGGCAGCATGAAGAGCCGCGCGGTGCGCAGCGCAGACGGCAGTCACTACATCATCAATGGCCGCAAATCGTGGGTGACAAGCGGGCCGGTGGCCGATTACGTGGTGCTCTTTACGATGACGGAGCCGGACAAGGGACACAAGGGCATTTCGGCCTTTGTGGTGGAGAGCAACAAGCCGGGGTTTATCCGGGGCAAGGTGGAGCCTAAATTGGGCATTCGGGCCAGCGCCACCTCAGAGTTGATTTTCGAGGATTACCAATGCCCGACCGAAAATATGATCGGCTCACCGGGTCAGGGTTTTCGCATCGCCATGACGGCCCTGGATGCCGGGCGCATTGGCATTGCGTCGCAGGCGCTGGGCGTGGCTGAGGCCGCGTACGAGGCCAGCGTGCGCTACGCACGTGAGCGCCAGGCCTTTGGTCAGGTCATCGGTGAGTTCCAGGGCATTCAGTGGAAGATCGCCGATATGAAGACCCGCATCGAAGCCAGCCGCTTGCTCATCTACCAGGCGGGGCAGGCCAAGATGGCGGCAGCCCAGAGCGGCGGACGCTACACGCTGGAAGCCGCCATGGCCAAGTTACACGCCAGCGAGATGGCCATGTTCGTCACGCATCAGGCGATTCAGATTCACGGCGGCCTGGGCTACAGTAAGGAAATGCCGTTGGAGCGCTATTTTCGCGATGCCAAAATTACCGAAATCTATGAAGGCACCAGCGAAGTGCAACGATTGGTGATTGCCCGCAGCGAACTGGGCTTGCGCTGAGAAGATCAATCCATGAAAGCAGTGGTTTTTTACGAACACGGCGGCCCCGAAGTGCTGCAATACCGGGACGATATCCCGGTTCCTGAGATTGGCGCAGACGATGTGCTGGTGAAGGTGCGCTACGCGGCGCTCAACCGGCTGGATAATTTCGTGCGCAAAGGGTGGCCCGGCTTGCAGTTGAAGATGCCGCACATCCTCGGCTCGGACGGCGCGGGCACGATCGCCGCGCTGGGAGAGCGAGTCAGCGGCTGGCAGATCGGCCAGCGAGTGGCCTACAATCCCACGCTCTGGTGCGGCAGGTGCGCCTACTGTGTGGCGGGCGAACATGCCTACTGCGACGAGTTCGCGATGTTGGGCGAACATGCGCCTGGCAATTACGCGGAATATGTGCGCGTGCCGGCGCGCAATCTGCTGGCCGCGCCGGACAACGCCGACCTGCTGGCCGCGGCCGCGGCGCCGGTGGTTTTCGTCACGGCCTGGCGTATGCTGTTTACGCGGGGCAATCTGCAGGCGGGCGAGAGCGTGCTGATCGTCGGCGCAGGCGGGGGCGTCAACACGGCTGCGGCGCAGTTGGCGAAATTCGCCGGCGCCAGTGTCTTTGTGGTGGCTGGGGATGCCAGCAAGGCCGCGGCTGCGCTGGCGTTGGGCGCCGATTGGGTCATTGATCGCAGCGAGCAGCCCAATTGGGGCAAGGCGGTGTGGGCCAGAACCAACAAGCGCGGCGTTGACGTGGTGGTTGACAATGTGGGCGAACCGACCTGGCTCAACAGCCTGCGCTGCCTGGGCGCGGGCGGCCGCCTGTTGACGGTGGGCGGCACAGCCGGCTACAACGCGGTGACGCCTATCAATTTGGTCTTTGCTCGCCAACTGCAGATCATCGGTTCGACGATGGGCAGCCAGGCCGACTTCAACAAGGTGATGGGGCTGATCTTTGCGGATAAGATCAAGGTGGCGATTGACCAGGTTTTTCCGCTGCGGGAGTATCCGGAGGCGCTCGGCCGCATGATGACCGATCAACACTTCGGTAAGCTCGTCGTGGAGATCGGTTAGGCCGTTGTGACACTGAGCAGCAAACGCCAGAACCGTCTGCAGATTCGCCCGTCGCCTGATGGTCGCAATACCTTACAGCACCTGTATCGCACCGTTCCCCTGTGGCGGGTGGTGCGCAATTGGCTGGTCATGTACACGGCGCGCTACGTGCCGTGGCTGAACGTCAAGCGGCGCATGTATCAGGCCGTCGGCGTGACCGTGGGCGAGGATGCCTCGGTGGCGCTGGCGGTCGTACTCGATATCTTCTTCCCCGAAGAGATCACGATCGGCGCCAATGCGATCATCGGCTACAACACCATCATTCTGGCGCATGAGTATTTGCGCAAGGAGTGGCGCAAAGGCCCGGTGGTGATCGGCCGCGATGTGGTGATTGGCGCCAACTGCACCATTCTGCCCGGGGTGGTCATTGGCGATGGCGCCGTGGTATCGGCCATGAGCCTGGTCAACAAGGATGTGGCTCCCGGCGCCGTGGTGGGCGGGGTGCCGATTCGGGAGTTGACGGGGAGTGGGGAGTAGAGGACAGAGGGCAGAGAGTGGAGAGATGGCATGTTGAGCGTAAAGGGGCTGCTGCGGCAGGTTTTTGATCTGTTGCAACGTCGCGATGTGGCGTGGGTGTTGGTTGCGCTGAATCTGATCGGTTTCGTGGCGGGGACGGTTTACTGGTACGGGCCGCACTTCCTGGCCGGCAAGGATGGGCTGGGCGCGCCGTCGCCGTGGCTTTGGGTGTTCATCCCGGATTGTCCGCTCTTTGCGTTTCTCTTCGTGCTGGCGTTCATCGGTCTGCGCCGTCGCCAGCGCTGGAACTGGTTTTACACCATTACAGCGATTGGTCTCGTCAAGTATGGGGTGTGGACGGTCACTTTTTGGTTTACGTACTGGGGGCTGGGCGCCTCACTCACCCTGGAAGGGGCCATCATGACGATCGCCCATCTCGGAATGATCTTGCAGGGTATTTTCTTGTTGACGCAGTTCCGAGCCGAAACGCGTCACGTTCTGTTGGCCCTGGCCTGGTTTGTGTTCAGTGACTTTGTGGATTACGGTTTGGGCGAATATCCGTTCTTTTATGCAAGCGTGCCTTTGTGGCTCATGCAATGGCACACCATCAGTATGACGTGGTTGTTATCCGCCTGGGTGGCGCTCCTGGCTGCCCGTAAGGCGACCGTGTTGCAGGCATCTGGCAGCAAATCTTGAACTCGACTGGAGGTCAGCCCGGTGATGCTGGACCCAAAGATCAAAGAACTACGTGAGTTGAAAAAGCAGGCGACGCTGGGGGGGGGCGCTGAGCGCATCGCCCGCCACCACGAAAAAGGCCGGCTCACGGCGCGTGAACGCCTGGAACTCCTGCTGGATAAAGGCAGTTTTCGCGAACTCGACATGTTCGCAACGCATCGGATTACCGATTTTGGCCTGGCAGATCAGCGCATCCTGGGGGATGGGGTGGTGACGGGCTACGGAACGATTGATGGCCGCCTGACCTTTGTTTTCTCGCAAGACTTCACTGTGTTTGGCGGATCGCTTTCGCAGGCGCACGCCGAAAAAATCTGCAAGGTGATGGACCTGGCTCTCAAGAATGGCGCGCCGGTGGTTGGGTTGAACGATTCCGGCGGCGCCCGCATCCAGGAAGGCGTGGTGTCGCTGGGAGGCTACGCCGACATTTTCCTGCGTAACACCCTGGCTTCCGGTGTGCTGCCGCAGGTTTCGGTCATTCTCGGCCCCTGCGCGGGCGGCGCTGTCTATTCGCCGGTCATTACCGACTTCATCATCATGGTCAAGGACTCGAGCTACATGTTCGTGACCGGGCCGGAGGTGGTGAAGACGGTAACGCACGAAGATGTGACTTTCGAGACGCTGGGCGGCGCCCTGGTGCATGCCAACAAGAGCGGAGTGGCGCATTTCGTAACCGAAGGCGAAGAAGAGGCGATGTTCCTCAGCCAGAAGTTGTTAGGATTCTTCCCGCAGAACAACCTGGAAGACCCGCCGCGGCGCACACCGAGCGACGATCCCCTGCGCATGGATGAGGCGCTCGATCACCTGGTGCCTGATAACCCGAACAAGCCGTATGATATGAAGGATATTTTGCGGCGCGTCGTGGACGAGGGTGATTTTCTGGAGGTGCATGAGCACTTCGCGCGCAATATCGTAATCGGTTTTGGCCGCCTGGGAGGCCGCAGCGTGGGCTTGATTGCCAATCAGCCGATGGTGCTGGCCGGTGTGCTCGACATCGATGCCTCCTGGAAAGCCGCGCGCTTCGTGCGCTTCTGCGACTGTTTCAACATTCCCCTCGTGATTTTCGAGGATGTACCTGGTTTCATGCCGGGCATGGCCCAGGAGCATGGCGGGATCATTCGGAACGGCGCCAAGCTGCTCTATGCGCTGTGTGAGGCTACCGTGCCCAAAATTACGGTCATCACCCGCAAGGCATACGGTGGCGCCTACTGCGTAATGAACAGCAAGCATATCCGCGGCGATCTGAACCTGGCCTGGCCTACGGCCGAGATTGCGGTAATGGGGCCGGATGGCGCAGTCAACATCATCTTCCGCCGGCAGTTGATGGAGGCCGCTGACCCGGAGGCCGAAAAGGCGCGGCTGGTGGCGGAGTACCGCGCCAAATTCGCCAATCCCTTTGTGGCGGCCAGCCGCGGCTATATTGATGACATCATCGAGCCGCGCGAGACGCGGCCGCGGCTGATCAACGCGCTGGAGATGCTGCAAAATAAACGCGACACCAATCCCCCCAAGAAACACGGCAACATACCGCTCTGAAAGACCGAAAGTCGCCTATTCTTATGCAACTCACGATCGAACTACCGGCCTGGCAATTCGCTGCGGCTGGCTATCCAAACCTTCGCCCCGGCTCGCTCATTACGGTGATCCCCGATGGCGGCGCCGTGTCCTTTGGCGCGGAGGGCGGGCTGGGTCAGCTGCACCGGGCCAGCCACGGCCAGCCGCGCCACGTGCAATTGGCGCCGGGCCTCTACGCGCTGTCCGGTGTGGTCACCGCTATTGCCGATTACAAAATGGACGATGACACCCTGCTCGAATTCGAGGTGGACTGCGGGTTCTCCGTGCGCTTCACCTGTCTGCCAGAAGACAGCGAACTGCCGCTGCACGGGCTGTGGGTCAGCGGGCTGGTGGCGCTGACCGCGGTCATGGCCGAATCGGACACACGCCTGTTGGGCCAACCGCTGACGGCCGTTGTGCAGGAGATTCGGCAGTGCTGCCTGCGCAGCACAGAAGAGGCCTTCGGCAGCCTGCGTGAGTTGACCGAGCTGGCCCCCCTGCCATTCGACCCCGACCTGGTGTATATTACGCTGCATGGTTGAGGCGGTGATCTGTGAATGAACCTGGCGCGCCCATGACCTCTGGCGAAGTTCTTGCGCGAATCGTTGAGCTGCTGCGCGCGCGCGCCTACTACACCAGCCAGGGACTGCCGGTGGCGGCCATCGAGAATGCACAGGAGGCCAACAAGCTGGCCCAGCAACATGGGATGTTGGCGCAACAGGCCAACATCCATGTGCATCTGGCGGAGGACCAGGCTTTTTTGCTGGGCAGTTATGAGGCGGCGGCTGAGAATGCGCAGCGCTGCCTGGAGTTGAGCGAGCAGCTCATCGGCAACAACAAGACAAAAATCGCCACGGCCTACAGTGTCATTGGCTTTTGCGCCGCCCAACAGCATCACTACGTGGATTCGGTGTGGGCGCTGCGCGAGGCGCTGGATACGCTGGCCGATTTGCGGCAGCAGAAACCGACTGATTTGTCCATCCATGAACAACGCACCTTGCTGCGCGCGTTCATCAACCTGGCTAATTCGTTTGCCCTGGTTGGCGAGTATCTGCGGGCGCGTGATCTGTACCTGAAAGGGCTGGAACTGGCGCGAGCGGTGAGCAACCAGGTGGCTCTCATTACCCTGCTGGAAAACCTGGGGCATTACGAGATTCTGCTGGGCAATTATGCGCAGGCCGAAGCGTACCTGGTGGAAGGCGAAGCGTTGGCGCGCACGGCCACGCATGCCGATTGGCTGGAGCGTTTGAGCTATTTTCACCAGATGCGCGCTGAAGTTTACTTTCGGCGCGGGGAACTGCGTGACGCCTGGCGCTACGCCAGTCAGGCGCTCGACATGCATGTGCGCCAGTTGTTTCATTTCGATCGTTCCGTGGTGGCTGATGTCAACGCGCTGATGGGCAACATCTACCTGGCCAGCGGCGCCTATCAGACAGGGCTGGATTGTCTTCAGCGCGCTGAACGCATTTACCATCATCGAGCCATGGTGGCCGAGGCGGATCGGGTTCATTTGCAGTTGGCCCTGGGGCGCATTCTGCTGGAGAGCGGCAGCCTGCTGCCCATCGAGCGGCCCAACCTGCTTTCGGCTGAGGAAGAGCGCTCGTTCGTCCTTCTCAGTCAGATCATGGACCTGCTTTTCGATATGTACACCGCGGAAGAGGAGGTGGCCGATCACAGCGATCGGGTCGTGCGTTACGCGCTGCTGCTGGCGCGCCATCTCAATCTGCCGGCGGCGGACATCGAAGCGCTGGCTTACATCGGCCCGCTACACGACCTGGGCAAGATGCGCGTCCCGCCGGAGATTCTCAACAAGCCAGGCGCTTTGACCGAAGAAGAGTTCAGCCTGATGAAGCGTCACCCCGAAGAAGGGGTGGAGATCTTGCTGCAGGCGGCCCTGGGCTTGAGCGATGAAGCCCTGGCGCTCCTGCGCCATCATCATGAACGCTGGGATGGCAAGGGTTATCCGGCCGGCTTGCAGGGCGAGGCCATTCCAGCCATTGCCCGTGCGTTGAGTGTGGCCGATTCTTACGATGCCATGACCATGGATCGTCCCTATCGCAAAGGGATGTCTCACGGAGAGGCCATGCGCCGCTTGGCGGCCGCGGCCGGCTCACAGTTCGACCCGGCGGTTGTGGCGGCCTGGGAGGCATTGCACCAGGTGCCCGCTGACTTCAAGCACGTCGCAAGCTGGTAACACCGGGCGTATCTGCCCGCTTGGAAAGACTGGGCCGGTTGTCACACGCCGGGCCTGGGGCGTCTTCCGGTTGTTCCAGCAGGAGGCAAACCGTTTTATGTTCAAGAAGGTTCTGGTTGCCAATCGCGGTGAAATTGCCGTGCGCATCCTGCGCGCGTGTGAAGAGCGTGGATTGAGCACCGTGGCTGTTTATTCGGATGCTGACCGCAGCGCTTTGCATGTGCGTTTTGCGGACGAGGCGTACAACATCGGCCCGGCGCCGTCGCGCGAGAGCTATCTGCGCATTGATAAGCTCCTGGAAGTGGCGCACAAGGCCGGCGCTGAGGCCATTCATCCCGGCTATGGGTTTTTGTCTGAGAATGCGGATTTTGCGGAGGCGTGCGAAGCGGAGGGCATTGCGTTCATCGGCCCGCCGGCCGCGGCCATGCGCGCGATGGGCGACAAGGTGGCCGCGCGACGCAGCATGGTTGCGGCCGGGGTGCCGGTGGCGCCGGGCACGCCGCAGGGATTGAGCGACGAGGAAGCCGTGCAGGCCGCTGGGCAAATTGGGTTTCCTCTACTCATCAAGGCGACGGCTGGCGGCGGCGGTAAGGGGATGCGCGTGGTGCGTCATGCCGATGATCTGCCAGGCTCTCTGAACGCGGCGCGACGGGAGGCCAAAAGCGCGTTTGGCAACGATACCGTGTACATGGAGAAGCTGGTGGAGAACGCCCGCCATATCGAGGTGCAGATTCTGGCCGACCAACATGGCAATGTGATTCACCTGGGTGAACGTGAGTGTTCCATTCAGCGCCGTCACCAGAAGCTGATCGAAGAGGCGCCCTCGGTGGCGGTGAACGAAGAACTGCGCACCCGCATGGGCGCCATTGCGGTGCGTGCGGCGCAGGCGGTCAAATACGTCAACGCGGGCACCTTCGAGTTCCTGCTCGACCGCGACGGGCATTTCTATTTCCTGGAGATGAATACCCGCCTGCAGGTGGAGCATCCGGTCACGGAGATGGTCACCGGTGTGGACATTGTGAAGGAGATGATCGCGATTGCCAGCGGCCGCAAGCTGCGCTGGAAGCAGGAGGACATTCGCCCACGCGGCTGGGCTATCGAGTGCCGCGTCACCGCTGAGGACCCCTTCAACCATTTCATGCCGTCCGGCGGCCGCGTGGTAACGCTGACAGAACCGACCGGGCCTGGTGTGCGTGTGGAAAGCGGCATCTACGAGGGTTTCGAGGTGTCGTTGTACTACGATCCCATGATCGCCAAGTTGATTGTTTGGGGTGAAACCCGGCCTGAGGCGATCCTGCGCATGCGCCGCGCCCTGCGTGAATACAAGATCGGCGGGATCAAGACGAGCATTCCGTTTCATCAGCAGATCATGGACAGCACGCGTTTCATGTGGGGCACCTTCGACACCACCTTCCTGGAGCAGCGTTTTGCCCTGCAGAGCGCGGAAAAGCCAGAAAATAAGGAGATCGCCGCGCTTGTTGCGACGCTGCTCTTGCATGAAAGCGAGCGCCGGGCCATCAGCGTGCGCCAGTCGGCCGACGCCGGCACTTCCATCTGGAAGCGCGCCAGCCGCTGGGGAGGGCTGCGTATATGAAGTACATTGCATCCATCGAAAACAACGACTTCCTGATCGAGATTCACCCGGATAATCGCATTACCCTGGACGGCAAACCGCTCGATGTGGATCTCAAGCGTATTGGCGCCCTGCCGGTCTTTTCGCTGCTGGTCGACCGGGCGTCGTACGAAGTAGTGGCTGAGGAACTGCGGGGCAATGCTTACCGGGTCATGATTGGCGGTGAGGTGCTGGAAGTACGGGTGGAGGATGAGCGCTGGCGCCGTCTCAGCCAAACGCACGATCTGCTGGCGGTGCAAGGGGGAGAAATTCAAGTCAAGGCGCCCATCCCCGGCCTGGTAGTCAAAGTCCTGGTTGCCGAAAACGAGACCGTGCATGTCGGACAAAGCCTGGTCATCCTGGAAGCGATGAAGATGGAAAACGATCTCAAGGCGCCGCGCGCGGCGGTCATCGGCCAACTCAAGGTCAAGCCGGGCGATCGCGTGGATCAAGGGCAGGTGCTGCTGACGCTGCGCGGGGAGTAGAGCGGCGCACGGTCAAGCGTCGCGGGCGGGCGCGCGATGATAAACCATTTGCTACAGACTCTCGCCTATGCTATAATCTGAAACCGCGGTTGCGAGAGCATGCGTCACTGGTATTCCAGCGGTGCCCTGGCTTCCCGCGAAGGGATTGACAAAAAGGAGAAAGATTGTGGCACTGTCACGTGAAAACAAATCAGTGGTCATCCAGGAATACCACACGCACGACACCGATACAGGCTCACCCGAAGTTCAGGTGGCCCTGCTGACCAAGCGCATCAATGCCCTGGTTGAACATCTCAAGGCCCACGCTCATGACGAAAATTCAAGGCGTGGCCTGCTCAAACTGGTTGGCAAACGCCGTCGCCATCTGAATTACTTGCACCACACCAATTACGACCGTTACGTCGCCTTGGTGGGTCGTCTCGGTTTGCGCAAGTAGGCTCACGGTTTCTACGACGCCGCGGCAGGCGGTTCTCCCGTCTCAGCGTAGAAACGGCATCAGCATCTCGACCGGAGGAACAGGCATTGGGGAAAGCGGAGAACAGCGTCTCGTTCTCCGCTTTCCCCAGTTCCTGGCCTTTCGGTCCATCCAGGAATTTGGCGCTGCTCAACGCAGACGCCATGCGCCGGTGTACCACACGGGTGGTGACACCTATTCATTGTTGTTGCCCCGCCATGAAAGGGGGACACACTTGTGCCTGTTCACTCAGGCATGAAAGGACCGATTATGATACAGAAGCATCGTTTTAGCGCCCGCTTGGGCAATCACGAGATTGCCATCGAAACGGGCACGCTGGCTCAACAGGCCGGCGGCGCCGTCACAATTCACATTGGCGACACCGTTCTCCTGGCCACCGCCACCGGATCCAAGGGGATCCGCGCTGGTGTTGACTTTTTCCCACTGACCGTTGACTTCGAAGAAAGACTCTACGCCGCGGGCAAAATTCCGGGCAGCTTCTTCCGCCGTGAAGGACGTCCCAGCGAGTCGGCGATTTTGCTTTGTCGCCTGGTGGACCGTCCGCTGCGCCCCCTCTTCCCCAAAGGTTTCCGCAACGAAGTTCAGATTATTCTCACCGCGCTTTCGGCCGATCCGGATCACTACCTGGATACCCTGGCGATTATCGGCGCCTCAGCCGCGCTGATGATCTCCGATGTTCCCTTCAGCGAACCGGTTGGCGCAGTGCGCATGGGCTACGTGGATGGCGGTTTCATCGTCAATCCCACAGCCGCAGAAATGGCCAACAGCACGCTGGACCTGCGCGTGGCCGGTACCAAAGACGCTGTCCTGATGGTGGAAGCGGGCGCGGATGAGATTCCTGAAGACACCATGTTGGAGGCTCTCCGCCTCGCCCATGAGGCGATTCAGGATGTGATTGCCATTCAGATTGACATGGCTGGCCAGATTGGCAAGCCCAAGATGGCTTTCAAGTCGTATCTACCCAAGTCTGAAACCGTGGAATCGGTCACTGAGCAGATCGAAAGCAAGATCGCCGACATTGTCTCCAGTGGCCTGGGCAAAGGCGAACGCAACGAGGCGCTGGACATCCTGCGCAGCGAAGTGGTGGACGAAGAAGATACGATTGACGACACGCGCGATCGCATCGCCGTCTTCGATAGTCTGGTCAAGAAGCAGGTGCGTGATCGAATCCTGAACGAGGGCATCCGCCCTGACGGCCGACGCACGAATGAGATTCGTACCATCAGTTGCGCGGTGGGTGTTTTACCGCGCACGCATGGCTGCGGTCTCTTCACCCGCGGCGAAACCCAGGTGCTTTCTATCGCCACCCTGGGCACCCCGCGCGAGGCGCAGACGCTGGATACCCTGATGCCGGAAGACTCCAAGCGCTACATGCATCATTACAACTTCCCGCCCTACTCCACCGGCGAAGTTTACCCCATGCGCGGCCCCAAGCGCCGCGAGATTGGGCACGGTGCGCTGGCCGAGCGCGCTCTGCAATCTATGATCCCGGCAGTAGACACGTTCCCGTACACCCTGCGGGTGGTGTCAGAGGTGCTTTCGTCCAACGGCTCCACCTCGATGGCGTCGGTGTGCGGCAGCACGCTGGCGCTGATGGATGCGGGCGTTCCCATCGTGGCGCCGGTGGCGGGCATTGCCATGGGTCTCATCACTGAACCCGATAGCGATCGCTACGCGGTGCTCAGCGACATCCAGGGTATGGAAGATGCCCTGGGCGACATGGATTTCAAGGTTGCCGGCACCAAGGATGGCATCACGGCCCTGCAGATGGATATGAAGATCAAGGGCCTGCGCATGGACATCATGGAAAAGGCGCTGGAACAGGCACGCGCAGGGCGTTTGTTCATCCTGGACAAGATGCTGGCGGTGATGCCCGCACCGCGGCCGGACCTGTCGCTCCTGGCCCCGCGCATCCTGACAATCCATGTTGACCCTGAGAAGATTGGCAAGATCATCGGCCCCGGCGGCAAGCAGATTCGGGCGCTGCAGGAGAAGTACGGCGTCAAGATTGACATCGAAGATGACGGCTCCGTGTACATTGCGGCCAGCGATGGCGCCAGCGCGCAAGCGGCCATCCATGAAATCGAAGGGCTGACCGAGTCGGTCGAAGTAGGCAAGACCTATGTCGGCACGGTGGTCCGCACCGAAAGCTATGGCGCCTTCGTCGAAATCCTGCCTGGGGTTGATGGCATGGTGCATATCTCACAGTTGGCCGATTACCGCGCCCCCTCCGTCGAGGATGTTGTGCGCGTGGGCGACGAGGTCATGGTCATGGTCACCGATGTGGATGACCAGGGCAAGATTCGTCTCAGCCGCCAGGCCGTTCTCGAAGGCTGGACCGTGGATGAGGCCCGTTCGCGCGATCGCCGTTCACCCGGCGGCGACCGCGGCGGCGACCGCGGCGGCGACCGCAACGGATCACGCGGCGGCGAC
>JAYRVL010000386.1:0-4479 GCA_041918575.1 Anaerolineae bacterium
GGACGTCCTCCCTGGACGTCCTCCCTGGACGTCCTCCCTGGACGTCCTCCCTGGACGTCCTCCCTGGACGTCCTCCTTGTGTGTGGTCGCTGCCTCTATCAAACCGCGACACACTACAGGTATACTGCAAGGGGGAATAGACTTCACTTTTCCGCCTACGGAAACAGGCGCAACTCGTGCCCGCTTGTAGTATATCATACCAATCATTTGTGAATTACGCAAAGCCGCGCCGCGATGCCTGACGCCATTCGCGCAGCGGTTTGACAAAAGGCGTATCGGCGGGTACGATGAACGCGAAGGGAACACCGATGCAACGATTGGGACTGTGGATGGCCTGCCTGCTGGCGCTTTTCCTGGCCGGCTGCGCCAATGAGCAGAAGACAGCGACGCCCGCTGCCGCGCCCACGCTGCCGCCCACCGCGACGCCGAGCGCGAGCGCAGGTCAGGAGAGCCTGGCGCTGACGCCTGCGCTGGAGCTGGCGCCGGATGTGCAGGAGATCATCGCGGCGATGGACCGCGTGACAAGCTATCGCGCCTTCACCCGCTACGATTTCAGCGAGAGAGCGAGCGCCAGCGTGGTGGCCTCCGGCGCGATTAGCATCACGGTGGAGTATGTCCGTCAACCGCAGGAGGCGCAGCGCGTTGTGACCGAAGGCGCGGGTTTGGGCGCGGAGGATGGCGCGGTCGGGCGCATGGAGACGATCCGCATTGGCGACCTCACCTGGACGAACCTGGGCGACGGTAACTGGATTCAGACGACTGAGGAAGCGGGTACGCCTTTTTCAACGGCCGGGCTGATCTATGACACGCCGGAACTGTTGGTCAGCGTCAGCGAGGCGCGCCGCCTGGGCAGCGAGATCATCAACGGCCTGGAGGCCGAGCATTACGCGTTCGACAAGCGTCCGTTGATCATCGCGCAGATTGGCGAGATGGATGAGGCCCGCGGCGAGTTTTGGATTGCGGCCGACGGCGGTTTCATCGTGCGCTATCGCCTGGAAGCGCGGGGCCGTGATATCGAGCTGAGCGAAGGGCAGCGCGGCGAAGGCGCGTTGGCGCTGACTTTCGATGTGCTGGAAAGTAACCGGCCGCTGACCATCGCGCCGCCGCAGGCGAATTTGGGGACGCCGGGTTTTGCTGCGGGCGGGTTTCCGCTGCCGCCCGGCGGCCACACCGTTTTGAGCAGCCGCAATTTCGCCTCATACTTGACGGATCAACCGCCCGGCGCTGTTGTGGTCTTCTACAAAGACAGCCTGCCGGCCGCGGGCTGGAGTCTGCTGCCGAATGAGGGCTTTGCCTCCGACGAGATCACCAGCCTGGTGTTTCAGAAGGGCGACGACAAGATAGCCCTGAGTATTACGATTGACCAGGAAAGTGGCAAGACGCAAATCCTGGTTTCGGCTGAAGCCGCGCCGTAGAGCGGCGTTATTCCAGCAAGCGCCAACGACTTGCTAAAGTTGCGCTTGCCTGGTAAAGTATCTGACAAAGGAGGTCGGTCGTGCCAATGATGCCACCGCGCCGCACCAAACATCGTGTCCCTCTTGGGTCGAGCCACAACGTGCCCCGCATGCAGGTTGCCAACGCAGTTTGGCATTGAGGTTTTGTTTTGGCTTGAACGAATGAGGAGACGCAAATGACAACTCAGGTAAAAAATACAACAGTTT
Source organism: Anaerolineae bacterium (assembly GCA_041918575.1). Classification (GTDB taxonomy): domain Bacteria; phylum Chloroflexota; class Anaerolineae; order SSC4; family Amarolineaceae; genus Amarolinea. Next base: position 1,662 of record JAYRVL010000386.1, read on the forward strand.
CGGCGCCCACACACGGGCGCCAACCGCACGTTTTGCCAGGGCCGCGCTCAGCCATGTATGTGGCGCGTGACCATGTGGCGCTGTCGCCGTCCTATACGCGCTCGTACCCCTTCGTGATTGATCGTGGTCGTGGCGCCGAAGTGTGGGATGTGGACGACAACCGCTTCATTGATTTCAATGCTGGCATCGCGGTCAATGCGACGGGGCATTGCCATCCGGCGGTGGTGGAGGCCATCAAGGCGCAGGCGGACAAGTTCCTGCACTATTCGGGCACCGATTTCTATTACCCCGTGCAAATCGAGCTGGCCGAGAAGCTGACGCAGTTGGCGCCCATGGCCGAGCCTTCGCTGGCGTTCTTTACAAATTCTGGCGCTGAAGCCGTGGAAGCGGCGATCAAACTGGCGCGTTACACGACGGGGCGCCAGCGCATTGTGGCCTTCCGCGGCGCCTTTCACGGCCGCACGATGGGCGCGCTATCGCTGACCGCATCCAAGTACGTGCAGCGTCAGGGCTTTGCGCCGCTGATGCCGGGCGTAGAACACGTTGACTACGGTTACTGCTATCGCTGCCCGGTCAATTTGACCTACCCGGGCTGTGGGATCGAGTGCGTGCGGCGCATCGAAACCGAGGTCTTTCGCACCAATGTGCCGCCGCAAGAGGTGGCCGCCATTTTCGTGGAACCGGTGCAGGGCGAGGGCGGTTATGTGGTTCCGCCGTTGGAATGGATGCAGGCGCTGCGCAGTCTGTGCGACAAACACGGCATTCTGCTGGTGGCCGATGAGGTGCAGAGCGGTTTTGGGCGCACAGGCAAGATGTTCGCGATGGAGCATTTTGGCGTAACGCCTGACATCATCTGCATGGCCAAGGGGATTGCCAGCGGCCTGCCGTTGGGGGCGATGGTGGCGCTGAAGCGGCTGATGACCTGGCCGCCCGGAGCGCACGCCAGCACATTTGGCGGCAACCCGCTGTCGTGCGCGGCGTCCCTGGCCACGATTCAGTTGATCGAAGATGAGTATATGGAAAACAGCCGTGTGCAGGGCGAGTACCTGAAGGGGCGGCTGTTGGAGATGGCCGGGCGCCACCCCACGATCGGGGATGTGCGGGGCCTGGGCCTGATGGTGGGCGCTGAGCTGGTTGAGAACAAGCTGACCAGGGAGCGTTTTGGCGCATTGCGTAATGAGTTGGTGGATCAGTGTTACTTCCATGGTCTGCTCATCCTCGGCTGTGGGCCGAACACGATTCGCTTTGCCCCGCCGCTGATGATTCCGCGTGACCTGATTGACGAAGGACTGGTCATCTTCGAGCGGGTGTTGAGCGAGCTTGAGGAAATGCACGAATTGGCGTAGCGCCGATTGATCGAGCTTGCAGGTGTTGGAGTGTGCAAAACACGTGTGGATTGAGAAAGGACGGACTGAATGAACCATAATCACGATCATGACCACGATCATGACCACGACCACGACCATGACCACGATGACGGCGGCATGGACATCATTGTGCTAACCGATGAGGACGGCAACGAACAGGAGTTTGTCCTGGTAGATGTCATCACGGTGACCGGCCGCGAGTATGCGGTGCTGACGCCGTTGGATGACGACGAAGCCGATGAGGATGAGGACGGCGACGAGGACGAGGACGAGGACGACGAGGAGTCAGAGACGCCTTTGATGATTCTTCGCATCGAAAAAGAGGATGACGAAGAGGTTCTTGTCGAAATCGAAGACGAAGCGGAGTTCGAGCAGGTGGTCGCGGCCTGGGAAGAGAAGACCGAGTAGAATCACTCCCACACACCGGGTTTTGGACAAAAGCCCGGTGTACTTTTTGCATGATCGGTTGTCTTGAGCAACCATACCCCTGATGAATCGGAAAGGAGAATCTTCTATGCACCATTTGCTGCATGATCCTACTCTGGATCAGCGGTTGATGCCTGTGACCGCCGCGGCGCTGCGCGCAGAGGGTCATCTGCGCAAAGGCGTTCGTGGTGCGGTCCACGGGGTAGTCACCATCTTCGTGGTCGGGGTGTTTCTCCTGCTGCCGCGATTTCCTGCCGCCGCGCAGGCGGCGCCGGACGGCTGCCAGGAGCTGGTGGTCAATGGAGGCTTCGAGGCGGCGACGATTGACCCCTGGCAGGAATCTTCGGCGGCAGGTTTTCCGTTGCTCGATGGCTTTTTCGTCCACAGCGGCAGCCAAAGCGCCTGGTTGGGCGGGTACACAAGCGCCAGCGACTATCTGACGCAGACGCTGACGCTGCCGGCCGGCGCCACCCTTGCTACGTTGCAGATGTGGATGCAGATCGAGACCACCGAAGCGAACAATGCCGCGGCGCTCGACATCTTCACCGTGGAGATCAAGGACGCGGCGGGCAGCCTGCTCGGCGCCGTGGCAACCCTGAGCAATCAGGACCACAGCGCGGCTTGGGTCTTGCACAGTTACGATCTGCGGGCGCATGCCGGGCAGACGGTGCAGTTGGTGCTGCACGGCGCGGGCAGCGAGGACAGCAACGTGACCGACTTTCATGTAGATGATGTCAGCCTGGCCGTGTGCTCGTCTGACCAGAAGGTTTACCTGCCGTGGCTGCACAGATAGGGAATGACGAAGTTACCAGGCCCTGTTGACGCGCCGCGAACAATGACAAAAGAGACGCCGAGTGTTTCACTCGGCGTCTCTTTTCGGTTTAGCTGGGGGATAGGGACTCGAACCCCAACACGCAGATCCAGAGTCTGCTGTCCTGCCAATTAGACGATCCCCCACAGCGATGGCAGCCATGGCAGTGAGCGAATTTTAGCATAAGGGCCGCGCTGTGACAAATCCAGGGAAC
>JAYRVL010000387.1:0-3130 GCA_041918575.1 Anaerolineae bacterium
ATCACCCCACCAACGGCCGCGGGTACATTGCCTGGCATCCTACCGAAACCCAGGTGTTCGATCTACCGGCGGCATGGCAGGTGCAAACCATGCACTGGCTGACAGGCACCCGTGTGAGCCTGGGCGGACAGCGCCGACTTTCGGTGGGGCCTGGGCCTGTGCTGCTGGATTCATCTCCGGTACACGGCCTCTACCTGCCAACCGTCAGCGGAGCGACGCTAACAGCGGCATTGGGCCGCGAGGAGTGGGCCAGATGACCCGCACGCTGTTCTCCGCATTTGCCAGGGCCGCCGCGCTGGTGACAGGCGCCTGGATGCTGATCGCCTGCCAGGCGCCAGCAGCACAAGCGGTGGTCAGCGCAACACCGCGCCGACCGGACGCGCAGATCGCGGTCACGCAGACGCCCACACAGACGCTGCTGATGGTGACCAGCCCGGGCGGCATTGGCGCCGCGGATGTCGAGATGGGGCCGGGCGCCCGGCCGCCGCGCCTGGTCATCCGCCTGCGCCTGGCGGGATTGGAGCAATTTCGCCTGATCTACGGCGATACGATCATCACCGCGGCGATGGCGAGCAGCGGCCAGCCGGTGAGCAGGCAGCAGGTGAGCCGGGTCAGCGCGCCGCAGGTCGAAGAAACGCTAACGGACGCCAGCCGCTTTTGGCTGCCGCTGCGCCTGGTGACGGCCATGGGAGCAGGCGCACAGATTCCTCTCAAGAACGGCGCCTTCGAACTGGAACTTCCGCCCGATTTCTGGGCCGGGGACTACCGCAGCTTTCGTTTCGAGTGGATAGATTTTTTCCGCGGATAAGCAAATTCAGTATAATAGCCGTATCGAGGTACATCAATATGCTGGCCAAACTACTACAAAACGTGCGCTACATGAACCTGATTGGAGTGGTCGCCCTGCTGCTGGCGGCGATGGCGTCCCTGGGCTGGGCGTCTGTCAAATCGTTGACCACCATCCTGCTCATCATCAACAGCAGCGCGCAGGACAGCAAGATTCCCATCGCCCTGATCGAGGTGGTGGACAGTTTCTTGATCACCACGGCGCTCTTCGTCTTTGCCTTCAGCCTGTATGAACTGTTCATCGGCGGGCTGAATGTGCCGGCCTGGATGTTGGCGCACAACCTGCAAGAGCTGAAAGCGAAGCTGAGCGGCGTCATCGTGCTGGTCATCGTGGTCAAATTCGTCGAACGCCTGGTCAAGTGGGAAAATCCCAGCGACACCCTCTTCTTTGGCCTGGCCGTCGCCGTCGTGTCGGCCGTCCTGATTGCCTTGACGAACGTGGGCGCCAGCGGCAAGGATTGATGATTATATCGAACTCAAACAGACGAATTCAAGGAGTAGAGGAACGATGCAGGCGTGTGGCTTCTACCCATTCGGAGACTAATGTTTTTCGCCCATTGATGGAAATCTGGCGCACCTTGCACAACGATCCGGCCTTATTGAAACATTGGTACGCTGAACGTTGGCAACAGATGGCAAACGGCAACAAGGTTGAAAAATACGAACGAATCAAAGCCGCGTATAATGCCAACCCCAACGGTGCGGATTTGTTGTTTCTGTGCCGATCATGCTATGGGGGCGTCGTGCGTTTTCGTCAAGCTGATGGGTATATGTCTACGCCATGTGGGATTCACACCCCCATTCCTCCAGCTAAGTTTGCACAAAGGGTGAATGAATGGCAGCGCCGCACTGCCGCGACCCGATTCCTGGTCATGGATTATTATGAAGCGATGGATTTGGCACAGGCAGGTGATATGGTTTACTGCGACCCGCCCTACACGCACAGCCAGTCCATTCTATACGGTGCGCAATCATTTGACCTGCTGCGTCTGTTCAAGGCGATTCATCGTTGCAAGCAAAGAGGCGTCTATGTGGCGCTCAGTATTGATGGGACCAAGCGTTCAGGCGATATGATTTGCGATATTCCCCTGCCAGATGACCTGTTCGAGCGCGAGGTGTTCGTCAACTGCGGGCCTTCGATGCTCAGGCGTTTTCAGATGAACGGGCAAACGTTGGAAGGGGAGATGGTGGCTGATCGGCTGCTGCTGACATACTGACGAGATAATGGGCGGCAATGGCGCGTGGAGTCGGGGCATCGAGCCAGGTCTGGCCATTGACGCAAGCAGGCGACAGGAGGACTTTCGGATGAAATGCTCAACATCTTCGAAACGTGGGCCGTCAGCCGCCCTGGCCGTGATCTTCCTGGCCGCGCTCTGGCTGCCACAAGCGCAGGCGGCCAACCGCCGCCTGGATGGCGTGCTCGGCCCGCAGTTGTTCCGCATCGAGACCGCGCCGGCGCGCCCGGCCTAACTGGCCGCAGCCGGGCTGGTGCTGCACACCCGGCTGGCCGACGGCGCCTTTCTCGCCAGCGGCCCCGCCGCGGCCGCGGCCGCGTTGCAGACTGCCGGCCTGGCCTTCGAACGGCTGGCGACCGACACCGGCGGCCAGGTCTACTACCTGGTGGATGCGCAGGCGCCGCAGGCCGCGACCCTGGCCGGCCAGTTTGGCCGCATCCTCTACCAGGATGCGCTCGATCTGTTGGTAGCCGTGCCGTCTACCACTGAACAGGCCTTCATCGAAACGCTGCCGGCGCAGGGGGCGGCGATCGTCCTTGTTTCCAGCAGCCCGTTCGCGTCGGAGACCGGCGCCGGTCTACCCGCCCCGCCTGCCAGCACGGACCCGGTCATCGTCGCGCTGCTGAACCAACTCACGACCGCGGCCCTGTCGGACCGCATCGCCGACCTGAGCGGCGTGCGGCCGGTCAACATCGGCGGCAGCAGCGTCACGCTGACCACGCGCTACACCTTTGCCAGCCGCATCCGCGACGCCGAGGCCTATCTCCTGCAGGCGTACCAGCAGATGGGGCTGCCGGCCAGCTACGCCAACTGGACCTACGGCTCCTATAGCGGTCGCAATGTCATTGCCGACATCCGCGGCGTGACTCATCCCGAGCGCCTGTGGCTGGTGGGCGGCCATTTCGACAGCATTTCCGAGATTCCCTACACCACCGCGCCCGGCGCGGACGACAACGGTTCCGGCTCCGCGGCCACGCTGGCGCTGGCCAACCTGCTGCGCGGCCGCCAGTTCAACGACACAATTCGCTTCGTCCATTTTTCGGGCGAGG
>JAYRVL010000388.1:0-2506 GCA_041918575.1 Anaerolineae bacterium
ACAAGCGGAGAGCGGAGCAGCGGATAAGCGGAGAAGCGGAGAGCGGCGAAGCGGTGAAGCGGTGACGCGGAGTAGCGGATAGCGGAGAAGCGGATTAGCGGAGAAGCGGAGAAGCGGAGAAGCGGAGAGCGGAGAAGCGGAGAAGCGGAGAAGCGGAGAGCGGAAGAACTCCCTTCTTCCACGAAACCCGATCTCTGATCTCTGATCTCTGATATCCGATATCTGTGCAGAGAACGCAAAGCAAAAGGGGGAAAGATGTTTACGACAAGCCATGATGTGGCGGTCTATGAGAAGTTCATTCTTGTGGCCGTGGAACTGGACGACGTCGAAGATTTCGGCGAAGATGAGCTGTGGGACGCAGTGGAAGAAAATGACTGGGTCCTGGCCCAGAACAAACCAAGCATCCTGGTGTATGTTGATGGTAACGACGACATCAACTACTACGGCGATGAGGACCTGGTGGACGAAGCCGCGGAGGTGAATTACGAAGACATTGCCTGGAGCCAACAGATCACCCTGGAATGGCTGGAAGAAGGCGACGAGGAAGCAGAAGAACGCTGAAGTAACTACTCAGGCGGTGCGTTGTCGTAAGCGAGCGATTGAAATCGCGCCTGATGGGCGTATCGCCGGGCGTCCACCTGCGTGGGCGCGATGCTGGTCGGCGCAGGCCGACCTTGCGGCGGAACGCCCTTTCGGCCCGAATTCATTCGGCGGCTGGAGTCGGCGCCGGATGCCTGAGCAGTTACACGCTGAACGCTGAATGCTGAATGCTGAACGCTGAATGCTTGGCGCTTTCTGCGAAAACGCCGGAGGGGGGCAACATTCCTCATGCAGCTTTCGTCGTTCAGCATTGCCCAGAAAGGTTGGAACCATGGCGGTTACAGATGCCGCGACCGGTCAGAGCCATGACTGGCGCCGGCTGTTCGATGTAGAACAACAAGTACCCCTGCTGGACGGCAGCACCCGCGCCTATGTCAACTTCGACAATGCGGCCTCCACGCCGCCGCTACGGGCGGTCACGGCTGCGGTCAATCGTTTCTTGCCGTGGTATTCCTCTGTACACCGCGGCAGCGGCTTCAAGAGCCAACTGGCGACGTTCGCCTACGAGGAGGCTCGCCGGACCACGCTGCGCTTCGTTGGCGCGGACCCTCACACCCATGTCTGTATCTTTGGCAAGAATACCACCGAGGCGCTGAACAAGCTGGCGCGACGGCTGCCGTTTGCCCAGGGTCAGGACACCATCCTGGTCTCCATGATGGAACACCATTCCAACGACCTCCCCTATCGCGCTGTCGCCCACGTCGTCCATGTCGCCATCAAGCCGGATGGCAGTCTGGATGAGACTGACTACGACCGCAAACTGGCGCAGTACGCCGGCCGGATCGCGTTGGTGGCAGTGACCGGCGGCAGCAATGTGACCGGCATCATCGTGCCGGCCGGCCGTCTGGCGGCCAAGGCGCACGCGGCGGGCGCGCAGTTTCTGCTCGACACCGCGCAACTGGCGCCGCACCGGCCCGTTACCATGGGCAGTCTGAACGATCCTACTCATTTCGACTATGTGGCCCTGTCCGCGCACAAGCTGTACGCGCCCTTTGGTACAGGCGCCTTGATCGGCCGGCGTGACACCTTTGCCCAGGGCGATCCTGATCTGCGCGGCGGCGGCACGGTGGAGATTGTGACCGAAGACGGCGTTTGGTGGAGCGGCCCGCCTGATCGCGATGAAGCCGGCAGCCCCAACGTGGTGGGCGCGGTGGCGCTGGCCGCGGCCATCGAGCAATTGCAGGCGCTGGGGATGGGGCACGTGGCTGAACACGAGGCCGAGTTGACCGCCCACGCCTTGCGTCATCTGCCGGAGGTGGAAGGGCTGGAAATCATGGGCGACCGCGACCCGGCGCATGCGACGGCGCGCCTGGGCGTCATTCCGTTCAACCTGCGCCACGTGCCGCATTCTCTGGTGGCTTCCATCCTGGGGCACGAGTTTGGCATCGGTGTACGCAACGGATGTTTCTGCGCTCATCCGTACATCTTGCACCTGCTGGGCCTCGATGCCGAACAGACACAGCACGTCCACGAGGAAATGTTAGCGCACAATCGCAGTCATATGCCGGGCCTGGTGCGCATCAGCTTCGGCTTGTACAACACGTTGCCTGAGGTGGACCTCCTGATTGATGCGCTGAAACGGATTGCGGGCGGCCGCTACCAGGGGCATTATGTGCAGGATCGAATCTCGGGCGAGTACAAACCCCACGGGTGGCAGCCCGATTTCGAGTCGTTTCTGCGCGGGGAGTAGAGAGGCGAGATTGGAGAGCGGGGATTGGGGCGCGGCGGCGCCAGGGTAGTTGGGCGGAGGTGATTCACTGGTTCGTAGTGGCGACTTCAGCAGCGCCGTGGCCGCGGAAACGACCAAAGTCGTCACTACAAATGTCGAACGACCAAAGTCGTCACTACAAACTGGGGTGGTTCAGGAGGGCGGCAACGCGCTGCATGATGGCGGCGGCGACCGCGG
>JAYRVL010000389.1:0-4217 GCA_041918575.1 Anaerolineae bacterium
AAATCGGCCTGCAGGGTGAGCAGTTACTGAAAATCATCATTCATGGGTCTTTGCGTCCTTTGCGTCCTTTGCGTCCTTTGCGTCCTTTGCGCCCTTTGCGCCCTTTGCGCCCTTTGCGCCCTTTGCGCCCTTTGCAATGGAATCGGAATTGCTGTGCTCTCCACGCTTCATTTGGCAAGCGTGCTGAACTTTGGTATAATCGGCTCGTCGGCTGAGTTGCGCAGACCGCGGCGTCTGTCCTGCGCAGGGCCGGCTCGACGACAGGTCGCTGCCATCCTAGCTCAATCGGCAGAGCAAGCGCTTCGTAAGCGCTAGGTTGTCGGTTCGATTCCGACGGATGGCTCTCGAACAGAGCAGGGTCCCTACGGCCCTGCTCTTTTTTGTGACAAATTTCCAGGATTGTGCTGCATGTCTTTCGATCACAAAATCGTAGCGGGCATCTTTTGGGTTTTCATCTCGACGATGGCCTCTCGCGTCCTCTCTTTTCTCGCCAAAATCATCTTGCTCAAGCTGCTCGTGCCGGCCGATTTCGGCATTGCCCAGACCGCGTTCCTGGCCCTGGAATCGCTGCAGCTCCTGCGCGAGTTCGGCTTCAGCTCCGCGCTCATCTACCGCAAGCAGGACATCGCCGAAGCCTCGCATGTCACCTTCTGGATCACCAACCTGACCTCGCTGGTCTACGCGGCCATCGCCTTCTTCGGCGCGCCCCTCATCGCCGCCTTCTTCCAGGACCCGCGCATCACGCCGGTGGTGCAGGCGCTGGCCTTCACCCTGCTCATCCGCTCGCCGGGCACGGTTCACTTCGTCCTTCTCGCCAAAGAACTCGACTTCAAGCGCAAAACCCTGCCCGATGTCATCCCCACCATCGGCTACGGCGCCCTGGCAATCGTCCTGGCCGCGCTGGGCTACGGCGTCTGGGCCTTGGTCTGGGGCAAAGTCCTGGAAGCCGTCCTGGGCGTCATCCTGGTCTGGCTGGTAGTACCCTATCGCCCGGCCTGGCGCTTCGACACGCGCATCGCCCGTGAAATGTTCAACTACGGCATGCATCTCGTGGTCAGCCAGGTTCTCATCTTCGCCATCACCAACGTGGACGATGTCTTCGTCGGCCGCGTGGCCGGCATGACCGCGCTGGGCGTCTACGGCGTCGCCTATCTGCTCTCCAACATCCCCGCCACCCAGATCACCGCGCTGGTCAACCAGGTCATGTTCCCGGCCTTTGCCCGCCTGCAGGACGACCTGCCCCACTTTCGCCTGACCTTCTTCCGCACCGTGCGCTTCGTCTCCCTGCTCTCGACGCCGGTCGCCGTTCTGACCATCTTCTTCGCGGCCGATTTCATCCAGGTGCTCGATCCGGTCAAGTGGGGCGACGCGGTCCTGCCGATCCAGCTCCTGGCGGTCTACGGCCTGTGTCGTTCGGTCGCGGCCAACATGGGCAACGTCTTCAAGGGCGGCGGCAAGCCCCAGTGGCTGACCTACATCGCGCTCTGGCGGCTCGTCACCATGCTCATCTTCCTGTATCCGGCCGTCACCTACTGGGGCGCGGTGGGGGTCAGCGCGCTGTCGGCCATCGTCGCGGTGATTGACTGGTTCATCTCGGCCTGGCTGTGCAACAAGGTCATTGGCGCATCGCTGCGCATGTACGGCCGCCTGCTGCTGCCCGCGCTGGCCTTCGCCATCCTCAGCGCCGCCGTCGCCTTCGGCCTGCGCACGCTGCTCTTCGCCGAAGCCAGCCTGCTTTCCCTGCTCTTCAGCGGCGCCGTCGCCCTGGCCCTGTACGCCGGCCTGGCCCTGGCCGCGGACAGCGAACTGCGCAGCCTGGCGCAGCGCGGTCTCGCCCAGGCCCAGGGCCTGTGGAACCAACGACGCCCCGCCTGACGTGGCTCGTCATCGCGGCTTCAGCCGCCAATGAGGTAATTCGTGCGCGTTCTTCTTGTTTCGAACGTCCAGCTCAACCCCTACGTGCGTCTGCTGGCCGGCGGTCTGCGGGCGCAGGGGGCCGACGTGGCCCTGGTCAACGGTCTCTCTCCGTTCAGCCTGTTGGCCCGGCGCCGCCGCGGGCTGGATGTCATTCACCTGCACTGGCTCGAACTGCTCTACGCCGCGCCGCGGCCCTGGCTCGGCGCCTGGCGTCTGTTCAGCCTCCTGCTCACCCTGGCCCTGGCGCGGCTCACCGGCGTCACCCTGGTCTACACCGTTCACAACCTGGCGCAGCACGAGCGCCATCTGCCGCGGCTCAACGCCTGGGGGCATCGCGCCCTCTTTCGCCTGGCCCACGCGCTGCACGCGCACGGCGCGGTCAGCGCACAGGCCCTGGCGCCCTGGGCCGCCAAGGTCTACATCGCCCCGCACGGCAGCTACCTCGGCGCCTACCCCGACGTCATCGGCCGGCCGGCAGCGCGTGAGCGCCTGGGCCTGCGCGACGCCGGCCCAGTCTTCCTCTTCCTCGGCGGCGTGCGTCCCTACAAGGGCCTGGAACTGCTGCTGGACGCCTTCCGCCTGGTGAATGATCCGCAGGCGCGGCTGCTCGTGGTCGGCCATGCCCATCAGCCCGCCTACGCCGCATCCATCGCCGATCTGGCCGGCCGCGACAACCGCGTCCGTTTGCTCCTGCGCCACGCGCCGGACGATGAACTGCAGGTCTTCTTTCACACCAGCGATGCCTGCATCCTCCCCTACCGGGCCGTCACCACATCGGGCGCGGCCCTGCTGGCCCTGTCGTTCGGCTGCCCCATCGTGGCCCCGCGGCTGGGGCCGTTTCTAGAACTGGCCGCGGACGGCCGCGGCCTCCTTTTCGAGCCGGAGAGCACAGCGGACCTGGCGCAGGCCCTGGCCGGCGTGCGCCAACTCGACCAAGCCGCGGCGCGGGCCGCCTGTCTCGCCCACGCCCAAGCGCTGGCCTGGCCCGGCATCGCGCAGACGCACCTGGCGGCCTATCAAAAAGCGCGGAGAGGCGCGCCATGCTGAGCGACCAGACCTTCGTTTGCCTGGCGCCGGAGCGTTGGAGCGGCCTGTGGCGCAATCGTCATCAACTGCTCACGCGCCTGGCGCGGCGCAACCGCGTGCTGTGGGTGGAGCCGCGGCCCTACCTGAGCGAAGCCCTGCACAGCCTGGCCGGCCGGCGCCTGGCCGCGGATCACACCCTGGCCTGGCCGCGACCGCAGCCTGTGCAGGACGGCCTGTTCGTCTACCGCGACCCACTCTGGCTGCCGTTGAGCGGCCGGCCGCCCCTGCGCCAGATCACCGCCTGGGGCCGCGGCCTTGCCCTGCGCGCCGCGGTGCGCCAAATCGGCGGCGGGCAGGCGCCCATCCTCTGGCTCTTCCGGCCCGACCAGGGCGATGTCATCGGTCAGTGCGGCGAGCAGATGGTCATCTACCACGCGGTGGACGAATACGCGGCCTATGAAATGGAGTTCCAGGCCGATCAGGCCGCCAATCGCCCCGGCCGCGTGCAGGCGCTGGAGCAGATCATCCTGCGCCGCGCGGACCTGGTGTTGGTCACGTCCGCGCCCCTGCTGGCGGCCAAGCAGGCCTGGCAGCCCAACACGCACCTGGTGCCCAACGGCGTGGATTTTGCCGAATTTGCCGCCGCGCGGGCGCATCCGCAGGAACCGGCCGCGCTGGCGGCCGTGCCCCATCCTCGCCTGGGCTTCGTGGGCGCCATCAACGAAAAGGTTGACCTGCGCCTGCTGGCCAGCCTGGCGACCGCTAACCGCGCCTGGCAGATCGTCCTGGTTGGCCCGGTGACGTTGCGCTACAACCTGGATGACCTGGCCGAGCTGCGGGGCCAGCCCAACGTGCATTTCGTTGGCGCGCTGCCGGTGACCCAGGTGCCTCACGCCATCGCCGCGTGCGATGTCTGCCTGATGCCGTACCGGATCAACGCGTGGACGCACCACATCAACCCCCTCAAACTGTACGAATATCTCGCCATCGGCCGGCCCATCGTCAGCACCGCCATCCCCGCGGTCGCGGACATGGCCCCGCTGGTCGGCGTGGCGCCTGACGCGGCGGCTTTCCCCGGCCAGGTCGAGCTGGCCCTGCGTCAGGTCTCTGATGAAGCCGCGGCCGCGGCCCGGCGTCAGTTTGCGGCCGGGCAAACCTGGGATGCCCGCGTCGAGCGCATCTCCGATCTGATCATGGCAACCCTGGCCGGGCGGTCGGTCAATGAAAAGGGTGATTGAAATCGCGCTGTGTGGGCGCAATGTCGGTCGGCGCAG
>JAYRVL010000390.1:0-2455 GCA_041918575.1 Anaerolineae bacterium
AAGAATGTGCATTATGGCCTGGACTGCAAACGGCGTCCGCTCAGCATCAGTAGACGGAGCAGGGCCGGGCTGGCAAAGATGAGCAGCACCCCATCTACAGGCAGACGGTAACGCACCAACGCCCACGAGAGTAAGTGTACCACGGTGTACACTGCCACGAACAGCCACAGGAGAGACCAGCGGCGCCACTCACGGGCGGTCAACCACAACCCAACAATGATGAAAGGAAGGGCTACGCCAAATGATAGCACACGTACGAGATTACTCAGGAAGCTAGATTCAGATTCAGGCCAGAACATGAAAAATGTGCGCAAACGGCTGAGCGAAAGGAGAAAGTAGCGCGCCGGGTCTTGCATAACAAACTCGAATCCGCGGCGCAAAAGGGCCGAGTCGAGTGCAGCTTCGTCGAGCGAACGCAGCTCGGCCGGGATCAGGCGCTGATAGGGCGCCTTGCCCGGCAGAATGGCGACGAACTGCGCGCCGTAGATGGGATGATTGGCCCAGAAGAAGGCGTAGCCGGCGTTGGTGTTCAGGGGAACGAAATGACCAAACGCCCGGTAGTTGCGCACGGTCCACGGCAGAATGAGTAGCAGCATGATTGCCAGCGCCAGCAGGCTGCCGCGCAGCCGGCCGCCCAGGCTGGGCGACGCCGCGACTTCCGCGGGCGTAAAGCCGCGGCGGCCCGGCGCCAGCCACAGCCACAGGAACAGAACCGGAACGAAGACCAGGAAAACCTGGCGCAAGAGCACCGTCACGCCGATCGCCAGTCCCAACAGCGCCCACTGCCGCTTGCGCCAATCGCCATGCGCCAGGGTCAGGCTGCGGTCGAGCGTCCACAGGATGGCGGTGATGTAGAACGACTCGGTCATCAGCGCGGCGCTGTAGTAGGCAAAATAGCCGTACACGGCCGACCAGGCGGCTGCCACCAGGCCCACGGCCGGGCCGCCCACGCGCCGTCCCACGCGCAAGGTCAGCCAGGGCCACAGCAGGCCAACGATGAGGGCCTGAAGGAGTCGCGCGGCCAGCGGCTTGACGCCAAACACGGCGTAGACCGCCGTCAGGTAGAGGGTATAGAGATAAGACCAATGGGCCGTCGGCTCATTGGCGCGAGTCACCGGCCACCAGTCGGTGGGCATGGTGAAGCCGTGACCGCTGAGCACGCGCTGCGCCAGGGTGTGATACGAAATCTGGTCCACGATCCCCGGCAGCCCTTCGACCCGGTTGCCCATGACCGCCACCGCCGCCAGGCGCAGCGCCAGCGAGGCGAGCAGGATGAGCAGCCAGAGACGATTGGAGAGCGGAGAGCGGAGACCGGAGACCGGAGATTGGGGATTGGGGATTGGGGATTGGGGATTGGAGATTGGGGATTGGGGATTGGAGATTGGGGATTGGGGAGCGGAGAGTGGAGATTGTTGGTTCATGGTAGCGAGTTCGATCCCTGCGCCCTGGCGTCTTTGGGTCCTTGCGTTGAAAAAGTCACGCTGGGTAGATGGCGTCGAGCAGGGTGTATTCACGACGCCAGTCGTAGCGGGCAGCCAGGAGGCGCCGGCCGTTGGCGGCCAGGGTAACGCCCTGCGCCGGGTCGTGCAAGAGCTGCACGGCGGCCGCAGCCAGGGCGGCAGGCGTGTCGGCCACCATCAGATCGCGACCGGGCGTCGCCTCGATGCCCTCGCAGCCGATCGTGGTCGAGATCACCGGCAGGCCCCATTGCAGCGCCTCCACGATCTTGACCCGCATGCCGCCGCCGGAGCGCAGCGGCGCGATCAACGCGGCGCTGGCTGCCAGGTAGGGCTGCGGGTCGGTCACGGAGCCGGGCACGATGACCGCGCCGTCAGGGGCCGTGGCCGGATCGCTGGCGCTGGCCGCGGCTTGCAGATCAGCCGGCGGCCGCGCGCCCACAATGAAGAGCCGGGCCTGCGGCGCCTGCTGGCGCACCAATGGCCAGATTTCGTGCAAGAACCAGCGCGCGGCGTCAGCGTTGGGCGGCCAATGCAAACCGCCGAGCAGGAGCAGCCCTCGCGCGGCCGGCTGGCGAACCAGGGGCGGCGCGTCGGCATCCACGCAGATGGGCATAGTCCAGCGCTGGGGCGCCGCGCCGGCTGGCAGCAGCTTCTCGATGGCGGCCCGATCTTCTGGCGTGACGGTCAACAGATGATCGAAGCGGCGGTAACATTCTCCTTCGGCCCGCGCCATCGAACGGGCCTCGCGGCGCAAAAAAAGGCGCAGGGCCGGGTTGCGGGTTGCCGCGGCCATGCGCTGAGGAATCAAATAGTAGGCGTTATGGGCGTCCAGGACCAGGCGCGGCGAAGGCGTCAACGAGGCGCGGCTGGCCTGCCAGGCGTAAGCGGCCATGGAGAGCTGGTCCGCGTGAATGGCAGCGAACGACTCAGCCTGCACCAGGCGCTGCAGGCGCTGATGCATGGCGCGGCGCTCATCGCGCAGCAGGGTGTAGGGC
>JAYRVL010000391.1:0-3036 GCA_041918575.1 Anaerolineae bacterium
AGAGCAGCAGGCCGCTGGGGCGCTGAATGAGAAGGACCTCGGCCACTGCAAAGGGCAGCGCCTGGCGCAGCATCATTTCGCCTTCGGATACGCCGCCCAGGCGCCCGCGCAGACGCTGCCAAACCGACTGCGGCGTCAGGGAGGTGCGCATCTGCGCATCCACACTGCGCGCCAGGTCACGAATCGCCTCGCTGACCGCACGCACCACCACCTGGCCGATGATCGGGTAGAGCGCCTCGACCATCTCCTCGCGAGCGTCACGAATTTTCTGGCGCAATACGTCGCCCAACACCGGCATCAGGAGGGCGATGAGCGCGTCCTTATCGGTGACCTGGCGTTCCAGGCTGGCGACCTGGGCTTCGAGGTCGCCGGTGCGCTGCCGTTCGTCGCGCAGAAGTATGTCGCGCAGACCATCGGCCGACGTGTCGGTTGGTTCTGCTGCGTCAGGCGTCGAGACGATCATCTGCGGCGGACCGCTGGACGCAGGCTGGCTCGCCAGGTCGTCCACATCCTGCTCAGAATCGGCGGCCGCTGCTGGCCGTGCTGGCGGGGTTGGCATTACTCACTGGGCACAAGGCCTGTCAGGATATCGGCCAACGATCCGCCCGTCTTCAGGTGCGTACCCAGGTTGACGAAAAGCTCACCCAGGGCAAAACGATCCACCTTCTCGAACGACAGCGCCTGCGAGGTCTGACGCAGCTCAGCGCGCAAATCGTCATCGCCCTGGCGCAGATCGCGACGCATGGTCTGCATGCGCTTGTTCTGTTCCGAGTCCTGCTCTGTCAAGTCGTCGCGCAGCCGGTCAATCTCCTGCTGCAATCGTTCCACATCGTGCTGCAGCGACTGGAAGCGCTGCTCATACTCGCGAATCTGCGGGCCAAAGATGATATCGCGAATGCGGTCTGCTTCTTGAGGGGGGCTGCCGGCGGCCGGCTGGCTTGCCTTTTGCGTCATGAGAATTCTCCCGTGGCTTAAGATGAAGTATGGACACCGAGTCTAACGAAAACTATTACGCGGAGGTGTGTTTTTGCAGGAAACTGTAGCCCTGCCCGCGATCGGTCACAATGTAGATCGGCTTGGTGGGATTGGCTTCGATCTTCTGACGCAAGCGATAGATATGCACACGCAGGGTGTCTTCGAAGACTTCGTCCAGCGGCCACAAGCGGCGCAGAAGGAAATCGGTGGAGACGGTATGCCCGGCGTTGCGCATCAGGATGAAGAGGAGCTTGGTTTCGGTCGGCGTGAGGCTGATGACCTGGTTTTCGACGGTGGCCTGCTGATGAGCGAAGTCAATGCTCAGGCGCTCATCAATGCGAATCAGGGGATCGAGCGCATAGGCGAAATCACCGATGCGCCGCAGCACACGTTCGACGCGCGCCGCCAGTTCGCGTGGGCTGAAGGGCTTGGTCACGTAATCTTCGGCAAAATACTGAATGCCGCGGATGATCGTTTCTTCTTCATCCACCGCGGTCAACAGGATCACGGGAAAATCGGTGAACTGCTGCACGGCCTTGCAGAATTCGAAGCCATTCATGCCCGGCATGTTGATGTCAACGATGGCGAGATGCGGCAGCCCGCGTTGGGAGATAACGTCCAACGCAGGCCGCCCCGAGGTCGCGGTTATCACTTCATAGCCGGCGTATTCCAGGCGGTCCTTGACCAGGCGCAGAATGGCTGGATCATCGTCAACGACGAGAATGCGTTGCGTGCGGTCGAGTGAGCGCTCTTCCATAAGTATTACTATTATATCATGTTTGTCTTAGTTGGGCAATTCATTCCCTGCGGTAACGCCCGACTTACACCTGGAATTCGCCATCCTTGTAGAAGAGGTCGCCGTCCACCCAGATTTCGCTCTGCTGGCGCATATCGCAAATGAAATCCCAGTGGATGGCCGATGCGTTGCGACTGCCCGCCTCGGGAAATCCGCGCCCGACGGCCATGTGCATGGTGCCGCCGATCTTTTCATCGTACAGGATGCTCTTGGTGAAGCGTTTGATGCGATAATTGGCGCCAATGGCCCATTCGCCCAGGAAGCGGGCGCCGGCGTCGACGTCGAGCTGGCTCAACAGATAGGCTTCGTTCTTGGCCGCGGTCGCCTTGACGATTTTCCCCTGCTCGAAGTAAAACTCCACCCCTTCCACCTCGCGCCCTTCGCGAATGGCCGGGTAGGAGAAACGCACCCAGCCGTTGACCGAATCCTCGACCGGGCTGGTGAACAGTTCGCCGGCCGGCATGTTGTGACGGCCATAGTCGTTGATGAAATCGCGGCCGGCGATGGAGAGGGTCATGTCGGCATTCGCGGCCTTGATGACGATCTGCCGGCGGCCCTTGAGCCATTCGACCCACCGCTGCTGGCGGTCGAACACAGCGCGCCAAGCCTGCCCCGGGTCGGGCTGATCGGCAAAGGTGGCGCTGTAGACGAAATCTTCGTAATCGCCCAGGCTCATGTCGGCCTCTTGGGCCAGGGCCGGACAGGGGTACTGGGCGCCGACCCAGCGCAGCGAGCCATCGGCCGAGCGCTGCATGTAGGTTGCCATCAGGTCGCGCCGCGCCCGCTGCTGCAACTGTTGTCGCAGGGGATCCACCCCACTGAGCGCGCGCGTATTGTCGGTGGCGCTGAGCACGATCAGGGCGTTGGCGTTCTCCAGAGTCATACGCTCGAAAGGGGAAATCCATTCGAGCTGCGCATCGTTGGCCTCGCGCAGCACAATTTCGGCCAACTGACTGTCGCTGAGCACGACGGAGGGGTTACCGCCGGCAGCCAGGATGCGCCGCGTCACGGCATGTGCCAGCGGCAGGGCCTGGATGTGGCTGCGCACCACCACCCATTCCCCGGGCTGCACGTCAATCGAAAAGTCTACCAGGATCTCGGCCAGTTTTTCAACACGCGGATCTGCCATGCTTGTGTCTCGCTTTCTTGTGTGGGTTGGTCAGGAGTCTACACGGGGAAGGGGTTTCGTGTCAAATCATGTTCACCGTAGAGACACGGAGTCTTCTTTTCTTACTTGACCGGAGATGGGGCACCAGAAGACACAT
>JAYRVL010000392.1:0-4989 GCA_041918575.1 Anaerolineae bacterium
CCAGTTGTTGGAAAGCCTGGCGCGCTTCCTGGTAGTAACGAAAGCTGGTATCATACTGGGCCTGATGATAAGCCTGCACGCCCAGGGTGTTGGTGGAGCGGGCGTACAGGTCGGCGTCCAGGTTGGGCAGGCGCCGCAGATCAGCCAACAAAACGGCTGCCTCGGCCCAGGCGTGCTGTTCGACGGCCAGCACCGCGCGGTAATAGGTCAGCAGGTGAGCAAAACGGGGGAGGGGCAGATAGGTTGGCTCGAACTGATGCACCATCTGCGCCAGCTCGCCGTAGGCCAGCCGCGCCAGGCAGAGGTTGCCGGCCTGCTCGAAATGATAGACCGCCTCTGCCTCTGCGCCGCGCTGGTGGAACGCGGCCATGAACGCCAGGTGCCACTGCTGGCACGCGGCAGGATCGGCCGCACGCGCCGCGGCCAGGTGTTCATCACGCCGGCCCAATTGCCAGCGCCCCTCCGACTGGGGGAGTAGATGGGGGAGCAGGTCGTCCCAGGCGCGCGGAGTCAGGGCCGCAGCGAACGCCCCGCCAACGGTTTGCCACAGATCGGGATCGAGCCAGCGGGGCAAAGCGGCCAGCCACAAATCATTCATGAACGCATGAACCTCATGCATAATGATGGATCGGGGAAGATCGGGGATTGATCAATGGGGAGTGACAACGATGATTACACGCCTGGTAGGGGAACTACACATAGATTGGACATCAACAGGGGGGCATTGGCAGCGGGCCTTGCGCCTGGGTACGGCCGCCTTTGTAGCCTTTGGGTTGATCGCCGCCCTTTGGCTGCTGTTGAGGCCGCCCACCGTCCTGGCGCAGGCCGGCGCGCCCGCCACGTTCACGCCGGTGGAGGTCAGAAACGAGGCCGGCGCCTTGCAGCCGGCCCTGGTGCTGACGCTGCGCAACGGCTGTCATGATCCCACGCTCACCGCCGTGACCAACCCGGCATCGTACCCGATCCTGCTCGACCTGGCGCCGGGGGACTGTCTGCTGGCGCTGACGCCGCAGCGTTTCGTCACGACCACAAAGGAATTTCACGCCTATCCGCTGTTCGCGCCCTTTGGCGCCACCGGCAACATCGCCTATGTCATCGTCAACACCAACTGGACCATCGGCCCCGCTGGCGCGGTCATCTCGCCCACGGTTGCCAGCCCCGGCGCGCCCATTCTCCTGACCACCCGTGCAGACGCGCCGCTGGCGCTCTTCAACCTGGTGGCCTCCCTGGAATGGGACGCGCACGAGGCCGCGGAGCTGGCGGTCTTCTCGGACGCGCTGGCGGCCTTTGGCGCCGATCTGTTCGACGCCAGCAACGGCCAGATGACCCTGGGCCGGGCGCTGATCGTGGCCGGCGCGCAACACTGGCGCGACGCCGATTTTCAGATCATGGCCGGCAACGATGTCTGGCCCAATGCTGACGTGGGCGGCATCACCGCCGTCGTGACCCAACTGGGCAACGGCATCGGCTTCCGCCCGGGCCACCTGCGTGTGGGCCGCGGCTGGGATGGCAACAGCGCCAATCAAGGCCCCTGGAACCAGCCGACCGGCGCCCGCACCCTGGTGCATGAGTTCGGTCATTACGGGCTGGCGCTGTTCGATGAATACCTGGGACTGGCGCCGGACGGGACCGATTTCTCCTCGTTCTGCACCATTTCACCGTCCGATCCGGCTTACGCGGCCGACTGGGCCTCGCTCATGTCGTATCAGTACAAGGCCAACGAATTCGCCCTGCGCCGCGAAGGCAACCCGATGCAGTGGACAGGGCGCTGCCGCCAAACGATTCAGTTCCAAATGTACAACCTGTCGGATTGGGAGACGCTGGCGTCCCGCTTTGGCGATTCTGCCATCCCCCCACGCTGGCAGATTCAGATTCCGGCCAATGGCCCCAACCCTGGCCCCGAGGTGGTTCCGCCTGGATTGTCTGCCATTCAGATTACGCCCAGTCCCAGCGCGCCGCCCGGCCGCACCCTGACGGTCATCGGCGCGCCGCCCTCGGTCGGCGAGCTTCAGGTCTATCAGTTCGCCGCGCTCAATCGCCCCAGCGGGCCGCGCCTGGTCAGCCAGGGCGTCATTACCGCGGGCAACACCCTGCACCTGCTCGGCGTCTACGGCGGCGATGAGCTGCTGGTGGTTGACCCGGAGGGCGTGGTTTATACGCGCACCGTCGTAGCCGACCCCAGCGCCGCGCTGACCTTGAGCCTGACTGCGCCCGGCTGGTCGCCCAACCTGTCATTGACGCCCTCCGCCAGTCGCCAGGTCACGGTCAACCTGAGCGGCGTCGGTGGGCTGAGCGGGCTAAACGTGGCTCTCATCGAGCGCGGCAACGCGGCGCCGCCTCTGAATCTACCCTTGAGCAGCCACGCCGGCATCTCCGTCGCCACTTTTCTCGCGCCCCTGCCCGATTTTGCCGGCTTTCTGCACATCACCGCGCAGGGCGGGCTGGAGACTGTGGCGCCCTTTGCGCTCAGCGCCGGCGCGCCCAGCGTGCATGATACGGCCCATTCCCCGCGCGCCAACGCACACCTGGCGCGCACCGGGCCGGCCGCGCAACAGCCGGCCATCCTCTGGGATGCTCGCGGTCAGCCGCCCGCGCCCCCCGGCCAGCAGTTGATCGCCGGTCGCACCGGCTTCAGCGTGGCCGGCGCCGCGACCATGACCGACGCGGCCGCGGACCTGGAGGCGCCGTTGGCCCTGTGGCTCAATGTGCGTGACGATGAACTGCCCGGCGGCCGCCCTAGCTGCCTGACCCTCCATCAGGTCGGCGCAGGCGGTCAGGGTTGGGCGCCGCTGGGCCTGGTCAACGAGCTGCCGGTGCATGTCGTCTCGTTCCCGGTGACCCGCACGGGCGCGTTCGCGCTGCTGCGGCCCGCAGGCGCCTGCCTTTTCAAGCGCGTCGACGCGCCTGATCCGGTCATCGGCGCGGTGGTCACCTACACCATTGGCCTGGACAATCCGAACAACGAGTGGCTATACGGCGTGCTGGTGAACGACCCGCTCGCACTCGTGCTGCAGCCGCTGCAGATCAGCGCCAACCTGCCCGGCCAGATGGGGTTCAACGGCCAGAACGCGTACTGGTTCGGCGACTTGCCGCCCAACGCGCTCCTGATGATCACCATCACCGCGCAGATACGCAGCGGCGCGCCGCTCAACCAGGTTGTGGCGAACCAGGCCGCGGCGCAGACAGCCGGGGGTACGCTGCTCTCCGCGCCGGTCGAATTTCGCACCTGCGCCCGCCGTGACATCAACTGCGATGGGGTAATCAACCTCACCGATATCATCGCCGCGGCTGAGGCCTGGAACGCGACCCTGGCCGGCGGCGGCTTCGACGCCCGTTTCGATCTCGACCGCGACGGCCGCGTCACCCTGTTGGACATTCAGACTATCGCCGGTCTTTGGGGGTGGCAATGGTAGGCCCATCATAACACGCCAGGGCAAGGATGGTCAAACCTCTGTGCGTTTTACGAAAATCGTCCGGTCTGTGTTATGATGAAGATGATACGACTGTGCCTTCGCGGGCGGGCGCAATCGGACAGATTGCGCACCTACTTTGTGTGGAGGAGCGTTTATGCTCGATACCAGCTACATCGGCAAAGAACTGCCGTTGATTCGCTTCCAGGTTGACCGCAGCAAAATTCGCGAGTTGGCCGCTGCGTTGGGCGATCCCAACCCGCTGTTCCATGACGTGGAGGCGGCGCGTGCAGCCGGCTATCGTGACCTGGCGGCGCCGGTGACGTTTCCGACGCTGTTCCGTTTCTGGGGCGGGGTGGAAACGCGGGGCATCCTGGCGCAGATGGGCGGCAACATCAAGCGCATGTTGCACGGCGAGGAGGAGTACGAGTATCTTGGCGTGCTGCAGGCCGGCGACGAGATCAGCGGGCGCCTTGAGATCATGAGCATCGAAACCAAAGAGGGGCGTTCGGGCATCATGGATTTCGTCAAGACGCAGGCCACCTACCGCAATCAGCATGACGAGGTGGTGGTCATTGCACGGGCCACCCTGGTGCTGCGGCGGTAGGCGCGCAGCGAAGAACACGAGGCAAGCCATGACAATTTTTTTCGATGATATTGACGTGGGCGCGGCGCTGCCCACCGTGGTGAATGAGCCGCTGACGCAGATTCAGTTCGTGCGCTATTCCGGCGCGTCCGGCGATTTCAACCCCATTCATACGGTGGAACAGGCTGGCGTGGAGGCCGGCAATAACGGCGTGATTGCGCACGGCATGTTGATTGCCGGGCTGCTCGGCCGCGTGGTGACGGACTGGGTCGAGCCGCGACAGGTGCGCAAAATCGCGGTGCGCTTCACGGCCATCAGTCGCGTGGGCGATGTCATCACCTGTCGCGGCCAGGTGGTGGAAAAATTCGAGGCCGCGGGCGAGGCCCGCGTGCGCGGCGAAATCGAGGCCGTGGATCAGAACGGCCAGGCCAAAGTCAAGGGAGAGTTCGTTGCCGCGCTGCCCCGACGAACCGAATGAATTATGTCAAACCTGCTCAAGCGGGTTGAGTTGACGGCAACAGTCCATGAGTGAATTCACGGGCAAAGGGAATTGAACTCGATGGCGTTCGCGGCCTGGTTTGGCCTGCTGGTCACGGCCTTCAACCTGCTGCCGGTGGGGCAACTGGACGGCGGGCATATCCTCTACGCCCTGGGCCTGACCTCGCGTTGGTTCAGCTACGCGGTGCTGGCCGTGCTGCTGGCGTTGGGCGCAGCCGCCTGGAGCGGATGGTACGTCTGGGCAGCGCTCATCTACTTCGTGACCGGCCTGGATCACCCCGCGCCGCTCGATGACATCACCAGGCTTGATTCCCCGCGACGCTGGCTGGGCGCCATCGCCATCGCGATC
Source organism: Anaerolineae bacterium (assembly GCA_041918575.1). Classification (GTDB taxonomy): domain Bacteria; phylum Chloroflexota; class Anaerolineae; order SSC4; family Amarolineaceae; genus Amarolinea. Next base: position 4,844 of record JAYRVL010000392.1, read on the forward strand.
TTCATCCTGCTGTTCGCGCCGGTTCCGCTGGCGTCCATTCCGTAAATTCTCACACCAAGGCACAAAGAACACAAAGGGTTTGGAGAATCCTTCTTTGTGGCTTGGTGTCTTTGCGTGAGCCAGCAAGGAATTCTCACACCAAGACA
>JAYRVL010000393.1:0-5225 GCA_041918575.1 Anaerolineae bacterium
AACCAAAAGGAATCTATGAACATGCAAACGATTCGAATCGGCGCCAGCGGTGTGGAGGCGCCGGCCCTGGGCGTTGGCACCTGGGCTTGGGGTGACAAGCTGACCTGGCAGTATGGTCGCAGTCACGGCAAAGAGGATGTGGTTGCGGCCTTTCACGCCAGCCTGAGCGCCGGCTTGCGGTTGTTCGATACCGCAGAGGTCTATGGCACCGGCACCTCAGAGCGCCTGCTGGGCGAACTGGCGTCCACGGTGCAAACGCCCATTCTTATCGCCTCCAAGTTTGCGCCGCTGCCCCATCGCTGGACGGCCGGCTCGATCCGGCGTGCCCTGCATGGCAGTCTGCGGCGCCTGCAGGTTGATTGCATTGATCTCTACCAGGTGCACTGGTACCTGCCCACCATTCGTATCGAAACCCTGATGAATGTCCTGGCCGATGCGGTGGAGGAGGGCAAAATTCGCGCCATTGGGGTGAGCAACTACCGTGAGTCACGCATGCGCCTGGCGCACGAGGTGTTGGCCAAGCACGGGCTGGCCCTGGCCTCCAACCAGGTGGAGTATCACCTGCTCAACCGGGAATGTGAACGCAATGGCGTCCTCGAGGCCTGCCAGGAACTCGGCATCACCCTGATTGCGTACAGCCCGCTGGGCAAAGGACGACTGACCGGCAAGTACCGGCCCGGCACGGCCGTATCAGGCGCGCGGCAGCGACTCAAGTCCTTTTCCTCCGAACAATTGGCCGCGGCCATGCCCACGGTTGATCTGCTGACGGAGATCGGCGCTGCGCATGGCAAGACGGCCGGCCAGGTCGCGCTCAACTGGCTCGTGCGCCATCCAGGCGTTTTGCCCATCCCCGGCGCCAAAAACGCCCATCAAGCGACCGAAAACGCCGGCGCCCTGGGCTGGGAGATGACCGCTGAAGAAGCAGACGCGCTCGATCGGGTTAGTATTCCTGCTCGATCTCGTAACGATTCGTGATGTTGGCCGCCTTGCGCAGCATGGCCATGGCCGGGCAGTACCGTTCCTCAGATAGCTGAATCGCCCGTTCGAACGATGCCTGGTCAATGTTGTGGCCGCGCACTCTGTAAACGACCTCGATGTCGGTGTACACCTTGGGGTAATCGGTGGCGCGAGCGCCATTGACCTCCACCTCGAAGTGAGTCACCTCCTGGCGCTTCTTGCGCAAGATCGAAATGACGTCCATGCCGGTGCAGCCGGCCAGGCCCGCGATCAGCAGGCGCACCGGCTGCGGCCCCGCGTCAATGCCGCCCACCTCGCTGGCTGCATCCACCATGAAATGATGACCGTCTACTTCGATGTCGAAGTGCATCGCATCTACCAGGGTTGCCTTCACTGTATCCATTGATTTACTCCATTTCTTTGTTGGCTCAGGCTGAGGATCGTGACCTTATCCCGCAACGTTGCAGCCGCCCTGGCCGACGACGGCGCCGGGTTAGCGCTACCAGATCGAAAAAAGCGACGCAATCCAAAACTCATTGTACCTGCTTTCTTCGAGTTTGACGAGTTTGATCACTTAAGAGCCATTCCTGCATTGACACCGTCAATGTTCAATCGTATAATGCGATTGTACGAAAATCAGAATGGTATCCAAAACACGATGACGGAGGCACAGCAATGGACATGATGATGGAAACTGGCACTTACGCGGTACGTCTGCGTGAGCGAGGTCAAATGACCATCCCGCAGCCCCTGCGTACGGCCCTGGCTGCGCGGGATGGCGATATTCTCCTCCTGGTGCAAATTGGGGACATCGTGATGCTCACGCCAAAGCAGCCGCGCGTTCCACAGTTGAGTCAGCAGTTTGTCGCTATGATGCAACGAGAAGGCGTCACCCTGGCGGACCTGCTAGACGGCTTGAGAGAAGAGAGAGAGTACATCTGGCGCGAGCGGCAACATCGAGATGCGTAGAATCTTCGTTGACGCGAACGTTTTGATCGCTGGCGCGGCCTCACCCACTGGCGCCAGCAACGCTATCATGAGGATGGCCGAGATCGGGCTGTTCACCCTCGTGGTCTCGCGCCAGGTGCTGGATGAAGTAGAGCGCAACTTACGCAAGAAGCTGCCTCAGGCCCTCCCGACGTTTGCCGCGCTGCTCGCTACCATGCGTCTTGAGGTCGTTGCCGATCCATCGCCTGGCGAGACAGAGCGATGGGAACACCTGATCGAGACCAAAGACGCACCGATTCTGACAGCCGCGGTCAACGCTGCCGTGGATCGTTTTCTAACGCTCAATCCCAAGGACTTCACACCCAATGTGGCCGATCAGAGCGGTCTGCTGATCCAAGCGCCGGGCGAGTTTGTGAGCCAACTACGCGCATTGATTGATGCCGGGCTGCAAACGGATAGCTCAAACTGAGGCGGCTTGCAGCGCGCGCCACACCCGTTCCGGGGTGAAGGGGAGTTGACGGATGCGCACGCCGGTGGCGTCGTAAATGGCGTTGGCCAACGCGGGCGCCACGCCATCTTTGGGAATCTCAGCTATCGCTTTGGCGCCGTATGGCCCGCTCGGCTCGTAGGTCTGCACCAGGATGACATCGAGTTGGGGCATTTCGTCGGCCTGGTAGATACGGTAAGGCCCAAAGCGTGGGTTTAGAAGCTGCCCGTCGTCGTCGTAGACCATCTCCTCACAGTGCGCGTAGCCCAGCGCCTGCACCATGCCGCCTTCCACCTGGCCGGCCGCGGTCAGCGGGTTGATCGCCACGCCGCAGTCAACCGCCATCAACAGCCGGTTCACCGTCACCTGACCCGTTTCTGTGTCTACGTCCGCCTCGACAAACTGCGCGGCGAAGGGCGGCGGGCTGACGTAGCTCATATGGCTGGCCGTCGCCATGATCTGATGTTGGTCCGCCTGATGCGTGGCGTGCAGGGCCACTTTTTCCAGGCTGACCTTGCGCCTATCGGGCGCGCACACGCGCCGATCCTCCAGCCAGACGCGTTCAACATCCGCGCCGGGCAGCAGATGTTTGACCGCGTGCTCGATGATCTGGTCTCTGACCTGCTCGGCCGCCTTGAGCACCGCGCCGCCCGAAATGTAGGTGGTGCTAGACGCGTAGGCGCCGGTGTCGAAGGGCGTGAAATCGGTGTCGGACGAGAAGATGATGATGTCCTGCAGCGGTACGCCCAACGTTTCGGCGCAGATTTGAGCCAGGATGGTGTCGGAGCCGGTGCCCAGATCGGTCGCGCCGACGAGCAGATTGAAGCTGCCATCATCGTTGAGCTTGAGGCTGGCCGCGCCCATGTCCAGGCCGGCGATACCGGTGCCGTGCATGCAGAGGGCAACGCCCAGGCCGCGGCGAATGTGAGGGCGGTCAGGAAACGGGGTATGAAAACCCGGCCGCGTTCTGCGCTCCCAGTTCATAGCCCGCATGCCCTCTCGCACGCACTCCTCCAGTCCGTTGCTGGTGACCCACTGCGCAAAGCCTTCACGGCCTTCGCCCATCGCTCGCGCCATTATGATCTCATCGCCGGCGCGCACCCAGTTCTTGCGCTTGAACTCGATGGGGTCCCAGCCGATGGCGTGAGCAATCTCATCCATGTGACATTCCAGGGCGAAGAGGGCCTGCGGCGCGCCATAGCCGCGGTAGGCGCCCGGCGTTGGTTTGTTGGTGTACACCACATCGCAATCGAACTCGGCCGCGCTCAGGCGGTAGGTGCTGAGGCCACGAAAACCGCTGACCATCTGCACGGTCAGGCCATGCGTGCCATAGGCGCCGGTATCGGCCACGGTTTTGATGCGCATGGCGGCCAGGGCGCCATCTTTGCGCACGGCCGTTTTGACGCGGATGATCTGAGGATGGCGGGAGCGGGCGCTGGTGAATTCTTGGCCGCGCGTGTATTCGAAACGCACGGGCCGGCCGGTGGCAATCGTCAGATGCGCGCAGAGGTCTTCGAGGAGCACTTCCTGCTTGCCGCCGAAGCCGCCGCCGATGCGCGGTTTGATCACGCGGATGCGGCGCAGCGGCAGGCCCAGCAGCGGCGCGATGATGCGGCGCACATGGAAAGGCACTTGCGTGCTCGTGCGCACGACCAGGCGATCGTCTTCATCCCAGTAAGTGATGCATACGTGCGGTTCGATGGCGGCCTGTTGCACCTGGTGTACGCGGTATTCGTGCTCGAAGGTCCAGGCGGCTTCAGCAAAGTTTTTTTCCAGGTCACCATGTTTGACATAGATGTGATGGGAGCGATTATGCGCAGCGTCGTAAATGCCGATCGCGTCAGGTTCATCGTGAATCTGCGGCGCGCTCTCCTGCATGGCGGCCAGCGGATCGAGGACGACCGGCAGCACTTCGTAGTCTACCTGGATCAGCTTCAGCGCGGCCCGGGCGATTTCCGGAGTTTCGGCGGCCACCACGGCCACGCGGTCGCCGACATGACGCACCTTGCTGTCGAGCGACACCTGATCGTAGGGGGGGGGCTGCGGGTAGCTCTGCCCGCCGCTGGCATACAGGACGCGCGGCACATCCTGATAGGTCAGCACAGCATGAACCCCTTCCAACGCGCGCGCGGCGGCGGCGTCAATCGAGCGGATGCGAGCATGGGCGTGAGGGCTGGTCAGCAGGGCCGCGTGCAGCATTCCCGGCAGGATCATGTCATCGGTGAAGACCGGACGGCCTTTTGCCAGTTTGACGGCATCTACTTTGGTCTCCGCCTTGTTGACCACGTGCGTTTCAGGCTGAGCAACGACCATCACCGGCAGATGGGTGCGCGTCAGGATGTCTACAGGGCGACCGCTGAACGAATCATCTGGAAATTCAGGGGTGTCGTCCTGCGGCGCGTGCGGCTGTTGGTCGGCCAGGCCGCCCACGGTGATTGCGGGCATCTCAACCGGCGGCGTAGGCTCGCCGCGCAGTTGCGCGGCCGCGCGCAGCACGGCCTGCACGGGCCGGGCATAGCCGGTGCAGCGGCAGAGCACACCGGCAATGGCCTCGCGCACCTGGGCCTCGTCAGGCTCTGGATTTTGATCGAGCAGGGCCTTGGCGGCCAGCAGTTGGGCCGGGGTACAGAAGCCGCACTGGATGGCGCCTGTTTCAATGAAGGCGCGCTGCAAAGGATGGAGAGCGGTCTGCGGGGCGGTTGATGGCACGTTGTGGTCGCGCAGGCCAGCCTGGTCAGGCGCCAGGTGCTCCAGCGTTTCGATCGTCGCGCCGTGGGCCTGAACGGCCAGGCGCGTACAGGTGTTGACCAGTTTGCCGTCGAGGAGAACAGCG
>JAYRVL010000394.1:0-3277 GCA_041918575.1 Anaerolineae bacterium
ACGCCGCCGCCCTGGCCGACTGCACCCTGCTCTGCGTTCCCTCCAGTCAAGAGAGCTTTGGCGGCGTCTTCACCGAAGCCTGGGCCATGCACAAACCGGTCATCGGCGGGCCGGCGCCGGCCGTGGCCGAAGTCATCACCCCCGGCGCCGACGGCTTTGTCGTCGCACAAGACCCGGCGCAGATCGCCGATCACATCAACCTCCTGTTGGCGCAGCCGGAACTGGCCGCCAAGATGGGCCAGGCCGGCTTTACCAAAGTTCAGACCCAATTCACCTGGGAAACGCTGGCGGCCAAAACAGAGCAGGCTATCGAGGCTGTTCTGCATGGGTGACTCGTTTTTTCCAGGCGCCGGCGAACTCACACAGCGCGCCTCACCCGTTTTTCGTTTTGCGATTTATGGTTTACCATAGGCGACATGAATTCCATCAACTCCATTGAACGACCTGTCAAGCGGCCAGATGAGCAGCAAGACGAACGGCCAATCGAGCGCCTGAATGTGCTGAGCGTCGGCATCAGCATGATTGACATGGCGCGTGCGCTGGCCTTGATGGAGCATTGGATCATCTCCAGGCAGCGCGCCTACGTCTGCGTCTGCACGGTGCATACCGTGATGGAGTGCCAGTACAACCCAGGGCTGCGCGACATGGTCAACTACGCCGACCTGGCCACCCCTGACGGCATGCCCCTGGTCTGGCTGGGTCGTTGGGCCGGCTACCGCCATGTCAGCCGCGTCTACGGCCCTGACCTGATGCAGGCCTTTTGCCAGCGCTCCGCGCCGGCCGGCTACCGTCATTTCTTCTACGGCGGCGCGCCTGGCGTGCCTGAAGTCCTTGCTCAGCGCCTGTGCCAGGATTACCCCGGATTGGTTGTGGCCGGCGCCTACTCACCGCCGTTCACGCCGCCCACGCCCGAGCGGGAGCGTGAGGAGATTGCGCGCATCAACGCCGCACACCCGGACGTGGTTTGGGTGGCCCTGGGAACGCCCAAGCAGGACCGCTGGCTGTCCGAACACCGTGACCAACTCGAAGCGCCGGTGCTCGTGGCCGTCGGCGCTGCCTTCAACATCCTCTCCGGACGCCTGCGCCAGGCCCCGCTCTGGATGCGGCGCAGCGGCCTGGAGTGGTGTTGGCGCCTCTTCCAGGAACCGCGCCGCCTTTGGCGCCGCTACCTGCTCTTCAACCCGCTCTTTCTTTGGAACCTGATGCTGCAAAAGACCGGGCTGAAGCATTTCGACCCGCTGCCTGAGCGCCGCCAGCGCTAACCGATTGTCATGACAGGGATTACCGCCAGTGCCTTTTCCTGAACTTGTCCGCCTTCTGCGCCAATCCTGGCGCCTGCTCATCGTCGGCCCCCTGGTGGCCGGCCTGGTGGCCGGGCTGCTCAGCCTCTTCGTCCTCCCCACGCGCTGGGACGCCACCGCCAGCCTGCTCATGGCGCGCCTCAGACCAAGCCTTTCGCTCGATCCCCGCCTGCAAACCGTGTCGGACGAAGACCTGGTGCGCACCGCTTCCACCGATGACCGCGGCCGTCGCGAGACCCTGCTCGAACTGGTTCTGAGCGACGACGTAGTGGGACAACTGTGGCAAGAGGCCGGCGACAGCCTGCCCGCCCGCGTGGAAAACATCGCCGACCTCGAACAACGCCTCATACCCGGCGCCCGCGCCACTGTGCTCAACCTGACCGTGCGCGGCGACACGCCTGAGCAGGCCGCGGCCCTGGCCAACCTGTGGGCGCAGATCGCCGAGCGCCACATCAACCGCCTGTACAGCCAGGCGGCCCAACCGCCCGCAGAGGCCACGACCCAGGCCGAAGCCGCGCAAAAAGCCTACCTGAACGCGGAGCAGGCCCTGATTGTCTTTTTGCAGAACAGCCCGGTGGATGAGCTGCAGCGCCAGATCGAACAGAAAAAAGAGGTGCTCGCCACCTTGCAACGCCAGTAGATCGAAGCGTTGGAAACGCGCCTGCGGACCCGGCTGGACAACATCAACCGGCTCGACCTGCTGCTGGCCAATATCCAGGCGATGCAGACGCAGAACGACGCTGACGGAACCGCCGCGGTCAGCGCCGCGGCCCTGAGCGACCTACTGCTGCACGTGAGCGCCTTTTCCACCGGCGCCGGCCTACCGCTGCAACTGCAAATCCCCATCGAACAACTGCGCAGCGCCGATTCCCCCAACCAACGCCGGGCCGGTCTGCGGAGCCTGGCCGGCGCGCTGACCGATCTGCAGCGCACCTGGCGGCAGGAGATCGAAACCTTGCAGGCGCAGGTGTTGACTGCATCCGACCTGCTGAGCGCCGAGGTGGCCGGGCAAGATCTGTTGGACGACGTGCAGACCATGCAAGCGCAGATCAACGCGCGGCAGAGCGAACTGGAAACCCAAACCGACGTGCAGCGGCGGCTGACCGACGCCCGCGATGTAGCCTGGGAGAGCTTCACGGCCCTGGCGCGGCGCGCAGCCGAGGTGACAATCGCCAGCGAAACCACCAGCACCGAGGTGCGCCTGGCTTCCACCGCGCTGCCCCCCTCCGAGAACTCACAGCCGCACACCCTGCTCAACGTCGCGCTCGCCCTGGCGGTGGGCGAAATCCTGGCTCTGGGCCTGGCGCTCCTGCGGTCGCAAGCCGCAGCGCCCGCGCCAACAACGGAAGAAACAACCGGCGCGCTAACAAAGGCCGGCGAGGACGCCTGATGCTTCCCTGGCGTCAGCCCCTGCGCTGGCCCCTGCTCCTCCTGCTGCTGACGGTCGCCGGCGGTTGGCTGCTCAGCGACGAGCGCGCCCAGGCCACGGCCTTCGTTGGCCGCCTGGCGCTGGGATTGCTTGCCTTTCAAGCCGTGTATTTCTACCTCACCGCGGCGTTTACGGACGGGAGACTGCGCCGAACCCTGTGGGCGCTGACCGCCGCGCTCGCCGGCCTGCTCGTCCTGACCCTGAGCGGCACGCGCTGGCCCGCAGCCAAATTCCTGCCCCTGGACGCCATCTATCAACGCCTGCCCACCCTGCTGACCGACACCCTGCATCCCAACGTGGCCGCGGCCGGCCTGCTGCTGCTCCTGCCCATCCCCTGCGTGCTGTTCTTGGACGACCTCCGGCGCCCGCGCTCCCCCTGGGCGCGCAGACTGAGCCTGGCCGTCAGCCTGTTGACTCTGTTCGTGCTTCTGCTGACGCAATCGCGCGCCGCGTGGCTGGCGCTGGCCGGCATGGCCCTGGCAGTCGTCGTTCAGCAGGCCCGGCGACCGTGGCTGCGCTGGCTGCTCATTCTGCTGAGCGCGGCCGC
>JAYRVL010000395.1:0-2282 GCA_041918575.1 Anaerolineae bacterium
ACTCACCCACTGCCCGGGCTGTTCTCCCCAAAGACCAGTTTCGACGCATGGGCGAGTCAACGTTTCTTGCGTTGTTGAGATTCTGTTCATTACCGTCAGAGGAGGAATGTCATGATGATTAGACGCCCATTTATTATTCTCGGTGCGTTGGTCGCCCTACTGCTGGTTGCGTCCATAGCCAGCGCCAGCCCGGCCGCTCCTGGGGCGCCGACCCTGCGCTGGCGTGCTACGGCAGACCCGAGTGTTTCAGAGATTTATGCCGATGGAATCACCGACGGCGGCACCGCCGGCAATGGCGCCATCTCATGGGATATCTACTTCCGCCTGCCGCCCGAGGTGTCCATGCCGTATCCAACCATCACCATTGTCCCTGGCCCAGCGTGGACTGCCATGTCTCCGTGTAGTTTTACGACGGTTACGACTTCCGGTCAACCGGGTGTGGGCGGCGCAGGCGCCAATGGATACTACATCAGTGGTTTCTGTACATCTAGCCCGACTACTCCTGTGGTCGGTAATGACGTCTTGATCGCAACCCTCACCTTCAGCGGCTGTCCGGCTACTGGCTTCATCATGGACATGGATAGCGGCGATGATGCGTTCGGCAGCCCTGTGACTGATGTTGTTGACCGCTTCAACGATCCGTACTTCCCCACGGATGGTGAACTCACCGACGGCGGCGCCTGCGGCAATCCCACCGCAGTGCAGTTGGCGAACATTACAGCCGGCCCGGTGGCGCCAATGTCCAACGCCCTCTACCCGGCCATGGCCGGCGTAGCGGCCCTGTTGGCGATGGCTGGCGTGGCCTTCAAGGGCATGCGCAAGCACTAGACTGTTGCGTCTTCGTGACTGACAGGGGTAGCCTTGCCGACAGGGCTGCCCCTGTTGTTTTTCTACTCATCCGCGGACCGATCATGAAACGTTTTTTTGCTGCTCTGCCGCCGTTCCTGGCTGCCTGTTCGATTCTGCTCCTGCTGCCCTGGCTGGCCGCGGCCTCGCCCGGTCCCACCACCCTATCGGTCAAGCCCATTGATGCCTCCACTTCCCAAATCGTCGCGCACAACGTGGGCATCAACCCGGGCGCGCAGCCGGCTATTTCCTGGGATATCTATTTCAACTTTCCGCAGAACCGCGGGCGCCTGGTGGGCATTACGCCTGGGCCTGACTGGGAGGCGCTCGACTGCGGTTTCGCCACGAACATCTCCACCAGCGAGACCTCCTCGGCGCTGGCCGCCAATGACACGATCATCAACGGCTTTTGCACCGCACGCATCCCGCCCGGCCTGACCAAAGATGTGGTGGTCATCGCTACCCTGCATTGGGCAGACTGTCGCGGCGGCTTCGTGGTGGATCTGCGCACCGGCGCTCAGCAGTTCGGCGAGCCAGTCAGCGACATCATTGATGTCAACAATGATCCCTACCTGTTCACCGACGCCGATCTCTACGACGGCGGCGCCTGCGGCGACCAGACCGAAGGGATCCAAACCACGATTGATAATCCTGTGACGCCGGCCTCGCCGCTGGCAACCTCGGCCCCCATCCTGGCCCTGTTGGTCGGCGGCGTCATCCTGCTGGCCGCCCTGCTGACCGCTTTCCTGCGCAGCCGCAGGACCTAAAATCCAACCAATCGGAGGAATTCGATGCAACTGAAACACACCTGCCTGGTAGTCCTTGTCCTGCTGCTCCTGCCCGCGACCGCGCTGGCCGCCGGCGCAACTGTCAATCTCAGCCCGCCACCCGCGGCCGTGGCGGCCGGCGCCGAGTTCACCACCGACGTCGCCATCCAGGGCGCAGACGCGGTGCTCGGTTTCCAGTTCGACGTGCTCTACGACGCCAACCTGGTGGAATTGAGCGACTTCGACCTCGGCTCCTGGCTGGGCAGCACCGGTCGCAGCCCGGCCAAACTGGGACCGGCCCTGGCCAAGGAAGGCGGCCGCGCCACCATTGGCGCATACACGCTCGGTCAACAGCCCGGCGCCGGCGGCGATGGCCTGATGGTCACGCTGCGCTGGAAGGCCAAAGCCAACGGCAATGCGGGCAATTTAGAATTGCAGTTGCAGAAGCTGCAGTTGGCCGGCGCCGGCGGCGCCGCCCTGCCGGGCGACATCGGCGCAGGAAAGATCAACGTGACGATTGGCAATGCCGCGGCTGGCGCCAGCAGTGAATCGTCCGGCGGCAGCAACACCCAGACCCTCATCCTGAGCGCCGGCCTGTTCCTCGTGGCCGTGATTGCCTTCTTCTTGCTGCGTCAGCGTCGCGCCTGAGCCAGTTCGCGAGGGCAACAA
>JAYRVL010000396.1:0-2120 GCA_041918575.1 Anaerolineae bacterium
GGAACGGCACATGACAGCCCACATAGAGGAAGTCCCCCTGCGCTGCCGTGCCAATGCTGGAAAGCACGACGCTCGTTGCCGTACCCGATTCTCCGAGCCCTTCCCGCAAAAGGCGCTTCAAAACGTCTGCGCGTGTGACACTCTCAGAGGTGGCGGTAGTCCAGGAACCGGAAATCAGGGCCATACATACAGTCTACCGCATTATTGCGGGCAGACCGGGCGGCGATTGGTTATTCCGCCGTCACCAAAGGGCCAACAAAGATGCGGGGCCACGGCGCACCATAAAGCGCAGCGGCCCCCGTCGCGTCATCCGCACTGAAGTCATAGAACAAAGGGTTCTTCATGACACCCGGTTTGTCGGAGTGGTTCAGGCCAATGCAATGCCCAATCTCGTGCGTTACCGTGTTCTGGCGAGCGGCCTCCGGAAGCGCGAAGAAGTGAACCGGGTCGAGTCGAACTTCGCACAAAAAGATCTTCCCACCAGAAGACTTCACATTTGCCTGTGCAGGCTGCCCCTCGTAGGTAATTGGCGAAAGGAGCGGGGCGACTACCACCCGGATTTCAGAACCGCCATGCACTGGGCGAATCGCGCTGACGGCTGCCCATTGGCTCACGGCGGACGCCGTGTAACCCGCCACGGAGGCGTCAGCGGTGTATCCAGGGGTATTGCTCTCCCACCTGAATCCGTGCGGCTGGTAGCCGAAGGTTGTCCCAACCATGAGGGCGAACAGGATAACCGCCCAAAAAACCAGTCCCAGAAGAAAACCAAATACGAGCGTGCGGGGACCGGCTAACGGGCTGTCCTCACTAGAATTGGTCGGGTCACGCTTGCTGTCTTGCTGTGACATCGCGATCACGATACGGTAGTCCCCTGCCTTTTACAACAGGGCGATACCTCAGTACCTCAGTACCGCAGGCTCGCGGCAATCCCAGATCCCCGTCGCTCCCATGCGCCGCAGCGCGTGGTAGTCGGGCCGGTTGCCCATCGCGTGCAGGATGGATGCCTGCGCGTCGGTCAACGGCCCGGAGCCATATGCCTGCCAGTAGATGTTGCGGCGGGCATGATTATACGACCCCGTGGACGACCCAACATCGGCTGTAGATGACAGCGTGGCGGGCGCGGATACGCTGGCTCCGCCCGCGAACGCCCCACCGTTGGTGCTCACCTGTACCGTCGTGGCATCCCACTGGCCCACGATTAGGTGGTCAGAGTTTGCCACGAACAGCTCATTCGCCCCATCTGCTGTTTCAGCTGTGCCGCCCGTGACGCGCCGACATATGGCGCTGTGCTGCGTGGAATCAATCCAGCAGTGCTTTACCTCGATCATGTTGTTTGCGTCCTGCTGCCATGAAAAGAGCCGATCATAGGGGGCCGTGCCCCAGTTGTTCGATCCCGAGGCGTAGGGTATGTTGAAGCGCGTGGCACACCAGCCATCTGTCGGGGTGAACAACCCATCGGTCGGCACGCGGACCCGCGCCGCAGTCCGGGTTGCCGTGCCGCCCGAGGTCTCCACATAGGGAGTGGCGATAGCGCCGGTTTCAACCTGCACGCCATCGACGTACACAAACCTCCCGGCAGTTGGCGCTCCGCACGTCACGTCGATACTGCCCGCGAGGTCGCCGCCCGCGATGGTGACGTTCCTCACCGTCACACGCTGCCACTGGTCACGCAGAGACAGGTTGGCGGTTGCCGTGAGTGTGCCTGTCGCCCCGGCGAACCCAACGAACCCCAGCGTCACCGATGCGCCATCGAACGCAGACGGGATGTACACCCACGCGCTCGCTGAGTGCGCCGCCGCTGTGAGCGTGATCCCAAACGACGCCAGCGTGGTGTCGTCCTGGTACGTCGCCTGGAGGCTGTACCCTCCAAACTTAGCCACGTCCGATGACCGCGCAATAGCGTTTGTGCCCGCCGTGGCCCACCCAGTCGTGTTGGTCTCGAACCCGCCGTTTGTACACAGGTTGGTTGCCGCAGGCCAGATCCCCACGCTGTTGTCCGGCGCGAGCACGCCATCGCCCTTCACCCGCGCTGCCCGCACGGTGTCCGTGATCTCGTTGCCCGAGAGGGTCATCGCCGCAGTGCGCCGATACCCGGCGTAGGGGTCGGTCAGGAGCAGTAA
>JAYRVL010000397.1:0-2842 GCA_041918575.1 Anaerolineae bacterium
AATCGTCCATCAGGCCGCGGACTGCCAGGGCCAGCAGCGGCAGCAGCAGCAGCCCCATCAGCGCCGCGGCCGGAACGATGAAAAGCCACGTGCTGCGACCGTATGGCCTCATGATGTCGCCGCCGGGCGGGGCGACTGCGACAGCGGCCAGGAACAATCAGTCAACCGGCTGGAACCCCCACTTCTTGAGAATCGCCTGGCCGTCTGGCGTCAGCACGAACTGCACGAACGCAATCGCCAGATCGCGCTGCGGCGCCGCGTTGAGCACGGCCATCGGATACTGCGCCGCCACGTTGACCGCCGGGGGGATCGTCAGCGTGGACAAAGCCGGCGCGGCGGCTGCGTCCGAGCGGTAAACGATGGCCGCGTCGGCTTCACCCAACTGCACTTTGGCCACGGCCTGGCGCACATTGTCCTCGTTGGACGCCACATTGGCCATGACCTGCGCCGCGTAGCCCGATCCGAACGTCGCTTCCAGGTTCTTCAACAGATGCCGTGCGTACTGACCGGCAGGAACCTCGGCTGCGGCCAACACCAACTTCAGCCCGGGCCGCGCCAGGTCGGCCAGGCTGCGCACCTGCGCCGGGTTCGAGGAGGGCATGATGACCACCAGCTCGTTGTGGGCAAAGATGCGCGCCGGCGCGATCAGCGCCGCGGCCGTGGCGCGATCCATCTCAGCCAGGTTGGCCGGCGCAAAGAGGTCGGCGCTGGCCCCTTGTTCCAACTGCGTGCGCAGGTTTTGCGAGCCGCCAAAATTGAAAATCACCTGCACGCCCGGATGCCGGGCCGTAAACGCCGCGCCCATCTCCTCGAAGGCTTCGGTCAGTGACGCGGCCGCAAACACCACCAGCGTGGTGGGCCGTTCGACCGCGGGACGGCCGCATGCGCCAAGCAGCAGGCAGGCAGCGACAGCCACGACCAGCCAGGTGACGCCAGGCCGGCGCCGCGTCCGCGCAGGTGAACGCCCGGCGGCGCGCCCACTGGCGCTGGCGCGCCCACTGGCGCTGGCGCGCCATTCAGGCGCGATTTCAATCGCTCGCTTGCGACGACGCGCCGCCTGAGTAGTGAGCAACCAGCGAACGATCATCATCCGACGAATTTGCCTCTTGCGTTACGGCCGGCCACGCCGCCCATGAATGAATCCACGGGCTGATACCACAAACCTGCCAAGCCCCCGCCGCAACCCGCTTCAGCGAGTTTGACGTAGCAGACGCCGCATCAATTCGGCAGGCCCCGGCGCGCCAGCGATACAAGTCGGAGGCTTGCATTACTGACCGCGCCATTATAGCCCAGGGCGGGCCGGCTCCCCAAATCCGCAGCAGGAATTCCAAATGTACCCGAAATCGAGGCTTCAGCCGGTCTGCCACAGGGTTCTCAAGCGCCCAATAACCGGCTAAAGCCTTCATTCCAGATGTCTTCAGCGACCACATTTGGATTCCTGAATCCGCAGGGCTTCACCCTATGTTCTCAGCGGGTCAGCAACCCCTGTCTTGCTCGCCAAGAATTCGTTGACATCGGGCGAATGTGGTGCTATGATGCGGCTCCCATCCCAAATCATCCGAAGGAGAACCAACCATGATCGAACCGCCGCTGCACGTTGTGACAGGCGCGTTTGGCTATTCCGGCCGCTACATCGCAGAGCGCCTCCTGGCCCTGGGAATGCGCGTGCGCACCATTACCAATTCACCACAGCGGGCCAGTCCCCTGGCCGGCCGCATCGAGGCCCATCCGTTCCATTTCGATCAACCCGAGCAACTGGTGGAATCACTGCGGGGCGCGTCCGTACTCTACAACACCTACTGGGTGCGCTTCAACGCCCGGCAATTCCAGCACGCGGAAGCGGTGCAGAACACGAAAACGCTCTTCGCGGCTGCGCGCGCGGCCGGCGTGCCGCGCGTGGTGCATGTCAGCATCACCAACCCCTCAGCCAACTCCCATCTCGAATACTTCAGCGGTAAGGCCATCCTCGAACGCGCCCTGGTGGACTCCGGCATGTCCTACGCCATCCTGCGGCCCACCGTCCTGTTCGGCGAAGAGGACATCCTGATCAACAACATCGCCTGGCTGCTGCGGCGCCTGCCGGTGTTCGGCGTGTTCGGGTCGGGCGCGTACCGCCTGCAGCCCATCTTCGTCGGCGACCTGGCCCAACTGGCCGTCGAGCAGGGTCAGGCTGCGACCAACGTCACCATTGACGCCATCGGGCCGGAGACCTTCACCTACCGCCAGTTGGTGCAGACCATTGGCGACGCCATCGGCAAGCGCAGGCCGATCATTTCCATCCCGCCCGGCCTGGGCTACGCGGTCGGGTGGATTTTCGGCCAGCTCCTAGGGGATATCGTCATCACCAAGCCGGAGATCGAGGGTCTGATGGCCGATCTGCTCTACGTCAACTCGCCTCCGACCGGCGCCACCGCGCTCTCACAATGGGCGCGTGAACACGCCGCCACGCTCGGCCTGCGCTACGCCAGCGAGATGGGTCGCCGCCGCGAGCGCACCCGGCAGTATCACCCCGCTACCTGATCTGCCCGGTCATGCCAGGCTTCAGCCGGTGATCGGGGTTGGCCAGGCTGAGCTTGACAGCCAACACCAGGTCGGCGCGATCGGCGCGGGTCTGCACCGTCTTGGGCGTGAATTCTGCCTGCGCTGCGATCTCAGTCACCCGGGCGCTGAACACCTCGCCCGCGAAGGCGTCCACCGTCACCGCAAGCGCCTGCCCAAGTCTGCCTGGGGCTGGGCGATCTGGACTGCTACTTTCAAGCGATGAAAGAGGGCTACCGGCAGCGGATCAACCACATGGCCTTTCTCAGCGTGATCCCTTTGCCGCGGAAGCACGGAGCGCTTC
>JAYRVL010000398.1:0-3109 GCA_041918575.1 Anaerolineae bacterium
CAGTCGAGATAGGTCTTGATGACCGAATGTTCGGCCGCCTGCGGCGGCATTCCATCCAGACGCTTCAACTCGCGCAGCGCTTCCTTCCTGGCCTCTTCCGGTAGTCCCGCCTCTTCGATCTTCTTACGATAGTCATCGGCCCCGGTCTGGTTCTCGTCTGTCTCACCCAGTTCCTTCTGAATCGCGCGCAGTTGCTGGCGCAGATAATACTCCCGCTGCGCCTTGTCCATCTCCTCACGGGCCTCGCTCTGAATCTTCTGCCCCAGCGTCAGCACTTCTTTCTCACGCGTCAAATGCACCATCAAAGCGCGGAACTTATCCTTGACGTCGTCCATCTCCAGAATTCTCTGACCCTCAGCCACTTCCAGCCGTGAATTAGCCGAAATCAGATAGGCCAGGTAGCGTGGGTCTTGCACCTGGTCCAGGAACTTGCCCGCGTCCTCCGGCATGTTGGGCGAAAGCGCAATCACCTCCTGGGCCAGCTCGCGCAGACTGCGCTCCAGCGCCTCCAATTCCACATCGTGCTGCACAATATCAGGCGCCAGCGAGATGTGCGCGCGCAGGTACGGCTCTGCGCCCAACCAGTATTCGACCCGCAGACGCTCCAGCCCCTGCACCACCACCTGCAAAGTGTTGTCGGGCGCGCGCACCACGCGGTGAATCATCGCCACCGTGCCGATTTCGTACACCTGGCCGGGCAGCGGCTCCTCAACCGCCCCATCCTTCATCGAAACCAGGCCGATGAGCCGGTTGCCCTGCAGCGCATCCTCGATCAGCTTGATCGAGCGCGGAATCCCCACCACCAGGGGAAGAACCGAAAAAGGATATGCCACCGTATTGCGCAGCGGCAACACAGGAAGATCGCGCGGAATGCTGGTTGCGCCATCGCTGTTATCGTCTGGCTGCATGAAACTCGCCATAATCGTCTCTCCTCAACTCATTCATCTCTTACATCTCAACTATATTCTCGTCAAACACCCCGTGTTTTGCGCAGGTCGGCCAACTGCTTGAACAACTCCACCTCATGCGGGCTGAGATTGCGCGGCGTCGTGACCTGCACTTCGATATACAGATCGCCGCGCTGCTCATCGCCTTTGAGCAGCGGCATGCCCTGCCCACGCAGGCGAATAGTCTTGCCGTTGGCCGTCTCCGCGGGAATCGTCAACACCACCGGCCCGCTCATGGTCGGCACCTGCGCACTGCCGCCCAAAACGGCTGTGTACAGATCAACCGGCGCTTTCGTATACAGATCATCGCCGCGGCGCTCGAACACCGCATGCGGTTTGACCTCGATCTTGAGATAAAGGTCACCGGCGCGCCCCCCGGCCATGCCGGCGCCGCCCACCCCACTCACGCGCACGCGCGCACCGGTCTGCACTCCCTTCGGAATCCTGACCTCGCCTGTGCTGCCATCTTCGCGCTGCAAAAGCCGCGTCGCGCCGCTGAAGGCCTCCTCCAGCGTTATTTCCACCGGCTGCTCGATGTCCTGGCCCTGGCGCGGACGGCTTTGACCGCGCCGGGCGCCCGCCAACGGATCCGCCGGCCGACCGCCCCGCCCCACGCCGCCAAACAGCGACTCGAAGAACTCGGAAAAACCGCCCGCGCCGCCGAACATGCGCTGCAAGTCCTCTTGATTCATCTGTTGCGTGTACGCGCCGCCCTGCCCAGGCCTGGTCCACTGTGACCAATCGAAGCCGCCCGGTCGGCCTCCCGCCTGCTCGTACTGCTGCCACTGCGCGCCAAAACGGTCGTACTTCGCCCGCTTCTCTGGATCAGAAAGCACCTCATGCGCTTCGTTGATATCCTTGAAACGCTGTTCCGCGGCCTTGTCATCAGGGTTCACGTCCGGGTGACACTCACGCGCCAGTTTGCGAAACGCCTTCTTGATCTCCTTCTCGCTGGCCGTTCGATCCACACCCAGAATCTTGTAATAATCCTTCGGTTGCATGGCGCACCCCCTTTTCTAACCTGCAAGCGGGCGCGAATTGCGCCTGTTTCCTTTGGCAGAAAAGTGAAGTCTATTCACGCTTGCAGATTGCAACACCATCTCACTCCGATAAGAATTATACTCGAACATCGCGTCGCCTCCTAGTGCAAATCGCCAAGGTCATCATATACCCCACCGAGTGTAAGAAAAGCATTGGAAAAACAAAAGTGACTGCGCAGGCATCCTGTGCCGACCGGCCTTGCGTCAACGCCGGCAACTTACAGGACACGGATCAACACGGAGTCACGCGGATCGTTTTCATATCCGTGTTGATCTGCGTCAATCCGTGTACAAATCCTATCGTCCGGCCGCGGCGCTCATCCGGCGCAATCCCAATCGCTCTTGCAACTCCGTGACGAATGCCGCGGCCGCGCCGTCAAAGAACGCAAATCCATCGTGCATTGAAGCAGTGCGGGTGTGCAGGCGGACAGCAGTAAACAGGAGAAAACAACCATGCAGCGAGTCATCATCACCGGCGGTACAGGGTTCATCGGCGCGCCGCTGGCCCGTCAGTTAGCCGCCAACTACGAAGTCGTGGTTCTTTCGCGCAACCCGGCTGCCGCAGGCAGCCTGGGCGGCGGCGTCCAGGGGGTGGCCTGGGACGGCCGCACCGCGCAAGGCTGGGGCCGCCTGGCCGACGGCGCCTTTGCCATCATCAACCTGGCCGGCGAGAACCTGAGCGCCGGCCGCTGGACCGCCGCGCGTAAGCGCGCCATTGTGGACAGTCGCCAACATGCCGGCCAGGCGGTGCTGGACGCGATCGGGCAGGCGGCAGTCAAGCCGGTCGTGCTCGTACAGTCCTCGGCGGTCGGCTACTACGGCCCACGCGGGGACGAAAAGATCAGCGAAAACGAGAAAGCAGGCAGCAGCTTCGACGCCGCCACCTGCGTGGCGTGGGAAAAAGTTACCGAGCCGGTTGCAGCGCTGGGCGTGCGCCGGGTCATCATTCGCACCGGCGTGGTGATCGAAAAACATGGCGGCGCCCTGGCCCGCATGGCCCTGCCCTTCCAATTCTTCGTCGGCGGGCCGGTGGGCAGCGGCAGGCAGTACTTCCCCTGGATTCACCTGACCGACGAGATCAACGCGATCCAGTTCCTGCTGGAAAACCCGCAGGCGCAAGGC
>JAYRVL010000399.1:0-2543 GCA_041918575.1 Anaerolineae bacterium
AACCGCTGCAAGAACTGCGCCGCGTTTTCGGACAGCAGCATCACCCCTTTTTGCGCCCAGTACTGCTGATCGGCCGGCGTGAGCGGCTGCTCGATGACTGCGTAGGCCTGGCGGCGATGCTGACGCACGCTGCGCGTCACCTGGGCAAAGAGGCGTCTGAAGGCCGGGGAGCTGAGATCATAACCCAGGAAGATGAGCGTTTTGGTGGCGAAGAAGGCGCGCATCAGGTCGGACAGGGTGGGCAGCCGGGCCAGGAATTCATCGAAGTCGTCTTCGGTGATGACCAGGGAGTCGGGCTGACTGAGATCGCCCTGCATTTTGATGACGATCACTTTGCTCTCATCGAAGTAGGGCACGTCCGCGTCGCGCACGATGAGGACATAGGATTTGCCGGCCACGCGCAGCGCATCCTCGAGCAGGGCGTCATAGGCGGTGGTGATGATCTTGGAGGAGGGAAGCACGGCCTGGGCCAGCAGTTCGTGCAGCGCGGAAGGTTGCAGGGCCAGGCTGTGCAGCGCGTCGCGCAGGGCCTGCACCAGGGGTTGGCGCCCGCGCAGGGCTTCGAAGTCACGCGCCACCGCGGCCAGGGAACGATCCGGCCGGTCGTAGCCGATCTGCTGGGCCAGCAACTCGGTGATTTGCGCCAGGGGTAGGGGCGCGGCGCCCCCGCGCAGGCTGTCGCCCACGAAGAGCAGTGCGTTGTCGGCCGCCAGCTCGGCGGCCAGGTCATGTGTCAGGGTCATTGGCTGCGCTCGCACCAGTGTAAGGCAGAGGGGATTTACCGGCCGGGAGCATTCGACGTACCGATTGTACCACCAAACAACGGGTCACGGAAAGTTGCGCGCATACCCAATTTGCGCTATGCTTGTGCCCCGTCACGCAGCCAATCTGTATTTGCGGGCACAGGAGGTCGGATGCCGATCATCTCGCAGTTTCGAGGCATTTCCATCTATCTCTATACCGAGAGAGATGCACGTCATCGCCTGCCACATTTCCATGCTTACTATGGCGAGCACGTGGCTACCTTTGGCATATCACCGCCAGCGTTGCTTGAAGGAATGTTGCCACGCGCACAGATGCGACTTGTTCTGGCTTGGGCTGAGTTGCATCTTGACGAGATCCAAAACGATTGGAATCTGGCGCAAGCCGGTCGCATGCCCACGCGTATCGCCGGACTGTCATAAGGAGGAAGCGTGTACCATCAATTATATCAGGTGGTGGATTTCAATATCGTAGATGATTATGTCGTGTGGGTCAAATTCGATGATGAAACCGAGCAAATCATTGATTTTGAACCGGTGCTGCACGGAGAGATTTGGGGACCGTTACGCGACATTGACCTATTCAACCAGGTGATGATTGACCCAATTGCACACACCCTGTCCTGGCCTGATGGCGCCGATTTCGATCCCGAGACCCTGCGACACTGGCCGATCTATCAGGATGAATTAGCAGTGCGAGCACAGCAATGGGACGCTGTTTTGGCTTAGGCAGATAACAGATCACGAACAGTTGCACACATATCCTATTTGCGTATGCTTGTGTTTCGTTGGTATTGGAGGGGCGATGACAACTGCGATCCTGACCAGACCGACAACAACTCGCTATGAACATGTTTCTCTGGATGACCAGCGGGTGCCGTGGATTGCCGGAACCACCATGAAGGTCATCGAGCTTGTCCTGGATTATCAGGCGTATGGCTGGAGTCCTGAGGAACTGCGTTTTCAGCATCCCTACTTGACGCTCGGTCAAATCCATTCGGCTTTGGCCTACTATTGGGATCATCAGGAACAACTCGATGACGACATTCAGCGACGCCTGCGAAAGGTCGAGCGGCTACGGCGCCAGGTGCGAGTCTCATCATTGCAGGCTCGCTTGAGAAGTGAGCAAATCCAGTGAGGCTTGCGCTGTGGACCTAAACATAGTGATAGGAAAGGCTTGAGTATACGATGGCAAATTTCACCCATAACCAGTATGGCTCGCGCGCGGTGCTCGAAACCGCGGGCGGGTCTGTTCATTATTACCGGCTGGCGGCCCTGGAAGAGGCCGGCCTGGCTGCGATCTCACGCCTGCCGTTTTCGATCAAAATCCTGCTCGAAACCGCGCTGCGCAACTGGGACGACTTCCTGGTGACGGAGAAGGACATCCTCAACCTGGCGACCTGGAATCCGCGGGCGCCGGCGCAGGTTGAGATTCCGTTCATGACCGGGCGCGTCATCATGCAGGACTTCACCGGCGTGCCGGCCGTGGTTGACCTGGCCGCGCTGCGCGCCGCGATGGCGCGGCTGGGCGGCGATCCGCAGCGCATCAACCCGCTGATTCCGGCCGACCTGGTGATTGACCATTCGGTGCAGGTGGACAACTTCGCCACCAGCACCGCGCTGCTCTTCAACGCCGAGCGCGAGTTCGAACGTAACCGCGAGCGCTACGAGTTCCTGCGCTGGGGTCAGCAGTCCTTCAGCAACTTCCGCGTTGTGCCGCCCGCCACCGGCATCGTTCACCAGGTCAACCTGGAATACCTGGCCTCGGTGGTGCGCACAGAA
>JAYRVL010000400.1:0-9750 GCA_041918575.1 Anaerolineae bacterium
CATGGCCTCTGACAGCCGTTCTGCGTCCAGCCCGCCCGCCCTGTGCAGGCGGATGAGCGCGGCGGTCAGGCCGGCCAGCGCCGCGGGGGCGACTTCGGCCGGCAGCGGCGGGATGGTGACGATGCAGGGCACGCCCTTGAGGAACAGCGCCGCGGCCAGCTCGCGCAGCAGCGCCGCTTCTTCGTAATCGGCCTCGCTGCGCGCATCGGTCTGCCCCAGGGCCGGCGCTTGCAGGATGACCAAGCGCAGGCGTTCGAAGCGCGGGGGCAGGTCCTCCACCGCCAGCGTGCGGCCGCGCTCCGCCTGGTAGAACTTACTCTGCGTCATCAGTGACTCCGCGGCGCTCAGCTTCAGGCGCACGCCGGCCGTCGCCCGCGTCGGCGCCGCCTGCAAGTGCAGCACGGTCGGCGCAGGCTCCGGCGGCCGTTCGATTCCTTCTGCCAGGCCGCCGACCATCAGCGCAATCCCGGCCTTCTGACTGGCCTCCCAGGCCCGCTGCGCCATCTCCTGCTGCTCGAAGCCGTCGGCCAGGCTTGCCACGACGACCGGCAGCGGCTGCTCATCCTGCGGGGCCGGCTGCGCGCCGGGCAGCACGCGGCGCAGACGCAGCGGCGCTTCCCGCGGCTGCTTGACCTCCTTCAGCGCGGCGACTACCAGGCCCTCCCAACCAAACTGCGCCAGGCTCGGTTCCACGTCCACGGTCATGTCGCAGGCGCGGCGCTGCAGCAGGGCCTGATCTTCGTGTAGTCTCTGCTGGATTTCGGTCGGCAGCAGCGGTTCGGCGCGGCCGCCATACGCGCTGAACGCGGCTGCCGGGCTGGCTGCCTGCGCCAACTGCGTGCGTTGCGCCATGAGGAACGGCCAGCGCCAGACCCAGCGCCAGGTCAGACGGGAGTAGGTCATGTCCACGGGCGGCAGACTGCGCCAGGTCGGCGCGGCATTGGCATCGGTCGGCCCGGCCAGGCGCAGGGTCAACTGCGGCCGGCTGCGGGCGCGGAACTGACGGCGCAGGAGAGTCGGGATTTGCGCTGCGAGTCCGATGACGAAGAGCAGGGCGAGAAACAGGCCGATGCGCGCGGGCGTACCGATTTCCTGGTCGGACGGCATGCCGAGGGTCTGGGCGACCCGGCTGAGGCCCTGGTTGAACAGCCAGTAAATCCCGCCTACGAATGCGGCGACGATGGCCAGGCCCAGGACCATGACCAGGTTGTTGGCGCTGAAGATTTTGCCGAGCCGGGCGCGCAGGGGAGAGGGCGTCGGTTGGTCCGTGGCTTTGCCCGGCAGCGACCGCAGCGCTTCCAGTTCCGGCGGCAGTCTGACGGTCTTGTCGTCGGCGGTGACGCCGAACGACCTGGCCGCCCATTCCAGGATGCCGCTCAGGCCCGACGGCCGCTTTTGCAGGGCCAGCAGCGCCGCCTGCGCCGCGATGGCGCGCACCAGCCAGGGCTGCCAGCCCAGCGGCCAACGCGGCGCCTTGTTCATCAGGCCGCCCACGCGCACGATGTCGCCGTCCTGGGCAGCCACGGTCAGGTCGTCCCAGTTGAGGAGTGACAGGTTGACGAACGGCAGCCGCGGGAAAAGCGCTTTTGCCCCCTGCAGGGCCTGATCCAGCGTTTTCTGCTGCCCGGCGTAGGCCGCGGCCAGGGCCAGGGTGATCTGCACCCGGAAGCCGAGCACCGCATCGCCGGCCTGTTCGGCCCAGGCGGTCGCCTGCTGTAAGAGGATGATGGCGCGCTGAGGCAGCCGCAGCGCCAGCAACTCGCCTTCGTCCCAGGCAACCTGGGCGGCGCGGCGAATGCCCACGCGAGCGGCCAGGCCGGCCAGGTCGGTGGGCGCGCCGGGTGCGGCGGGCGTCAGGGCCAGGCTGCGCAGATGCAGGATGAGCGCCTGCACCGGTTCGTGCGGATGGGCCTTTTGCCAGGCAGCCGCATCGCAGCGGGGCGCCGAATCGCCGCGCCGCGGGGCAGGCGACGGCCACTGCTGATCGAGGTAGATGCGTTCCTGCTCGTCGAACAGCCGCGAGGCCTCGTCGAAGGTGGGGTTGGCGAGCGTGTCGGGGCCGGGCGTCCAGGCCGGCAGCAGGGCCAGCGCGGCCTGCAGATCGTCTGCGCTGTGCATGGGCCGGCTGCGCCACCAGGCATGGGCCACGTCAGCCAGGATGGCGACGGGTTGAGCGCCGGGCGCGGCCAGGCCCGCAGTCGCCAAAAGCTGCGGCTGAATCTGCGGGTAAACGGCCTGCGACACCAGTCCTGACCCGATGTCCGCGCCGAGACCCACATCCCGCAGGCGGAACTGGCGCACGATGGCGAGCCGCGCCGCCAGGATGGCCCGCTGCCCGGCCAGGTTGACCGCGCTTTCCGCGGCGGTTTGCGCCTGGCGCAGGGCTTCGATGGCCTCGTCCACCGCGCCGGTCTCGGCGCGCGCCACGGCCAGCGCGGCGAAGAGCGGAGGCGTTGCATCATGAATGGCCGCGGCGCGTGCGACGCCCGCGGCGACGGGCAGGGCCAGGGCTGCGTAGGCGTCCGGATTGGGCGCGGCGCTGGCCGCGTGCAGTTCCAGCAGCTTTGCGCCCAGGCGGTCTGCGTCCAGCGTGCCGGGGCTGGGCGGTTGCGCGCCGATCTCGGCCAGCGCGTCGGCGGGCGCAAGCAGGGCCGGGCAGACCAACTGACTGAATTCCAGCCGAACCCGTGCGTTGAGGTCGGCGGGCGGCAGCCAATCGAGCCAGGTGAAATTGCTGCGGGCGGCGCCCGGGGCGCGGGTCAGCTCCAGGGCCTGGCGGGCAGACGCCAGCGCGGCGGTGAGCTGGCCGCGGCCGGCCAGCTCACGCGCGGTGAGCAGGGCGGCCCAGGTGCGCAGTTCCAGCGGCAGCGCCGGCGCTGAGGCGCCGGCCGCGGCCAGCAGGTCGGCCAGGGGCGCCTGGCCGGTTTCGGCGACGGCCAGGAGTGCGGCGATGGCCTGGGGATCGGTGGGTTGATCGGGCCTGATGTGGCCGGCCAGCCGCTCCAGCCAGGCGGCGCGCGGTTCGGCGGGCAGATCGGCCGGCGCGGTGGCAAGGCAGCCGGCCGCGGCGCGCAGGGTGAGGCGGCGCCGCGGCGCGTCCTCGTCCACAGCCGTTGGCGGCGCGGCGGCTGTGGTCAGGATCGCCAGGGCTTCTTGCCAGCGTTCGTGCAGGTCTTGCGGCCGGCGCAGATGCAGGAGGGCGGCGTTGTAGGTTGCCAGCGCCGCGGCGCGCAGCGGGGTGTCGCTGCCGTCCAGGCGACCTTCCGCGGCCAGGCGGCGACGGTCTTCCTCCCATTCGGCCTGGGCGTCGGCCGAAAGCGGCTGTCCGCGCCACCAGCCGCTGGGACGGAACGCGCCGACTGCGCCGCCGCGGGCCAGGATGCGGTCGCACACTGTTTCCAGCCAGGGCCAATCCCTGGGGTTGGCAAAGCGCTCCTCGATCTGCGCCCACCAGGCCGGCGCAGCGGCCGGGTTGTCGGACAGGAGCAGGCGCAGGGCGTTGTCCAGGTGCGTGGTGCTGAGCGCGTCGGTCGGCGCGGCGAGGGTCAACGCGCGCAGATACGCGGCGCCGCGGTGGCCGGCCAGGTCGAGCGCCTCTTCGTCGCGGCGCATGAAGTAGGCGCGCAATTTGGGCAGGAGCAGCCGGTCCACTTCCAGGAACGGGTCCTGGCGGTCCATCCACTCCTGCCGCGCCAGGGCGTCGAAAAGGTCTTGCCAGCGGCTGCGGACTGCGTCCCCTGGGGCGATCTGCGGCGCGGCCAGTTCGGTCTCCGGCGCGGCCAGTTCGGTCTGCGGAGGGGGCGCGGCAGCCTGGGAGGTCGTCGGGCCGCGCAATCCAAATGTGAACGCGTTGACAGTGATTGGCGGCGCGGCCGGCCGAGCGGCCAGGGAGGAATCTGGGTCGCCGGCCGCCGCGGCCAGCATGGGCAGGTCGAAGCGGCCCAGGAGCGCGACGGCCGGCATGAGGTCGCGCAGGGCGCGGGGCTGCAGGCGGCCCATGATGCGCAGGTCAATGTACTGATCCGCGTCCGCGCTGCGAATCGTCTGCGCGTCCAGGTCGGGCGCCTCACGCACCCAGGCCGCGATCAGATCGAGATCGAAGGGGCTGCAGCGCGGCGCATCGGCCGGCGCGCGGGCGGGATCGGTGAAGATCAGGCCCTCCAGGCGGCCGTACTCCGGGCTGCGCTCGATGATGGCGGCGATGCGATCGGCCGGGTCCGCGGGCACGCCGGCGCGGGCGGTGAGGAAGGTGCGCGCCTCGTCATGGGTGAAGCCGCGGATGGCATGGAGGCGCAGGTAGGGCCGCGGGGGCAAGGGCTGCGCGGTGGGCCATTGCCAGCCCGCGCCGGCCGAGGCCAGTGGCCGGCGGCCGCAGAAGATGACCCGCACCTGCGCGCCGGCGCGCTGCGCCAGGGCCTGCATCTGCTCCAGGACGGCAAAGGTGGCGCGCACGTTGAGGGGAGCGTCGCCGCCCGCGCTGATGCGCGCCAGTTCCTCACAGGTGTCGAGGATGAGCACCACGGGCTGCGGCAGGGTGCGCAGCGCCTCGATGAACACGGCCAGCACATCCAGGAACTTGGAATCGTCCGTGGGCAGGGGCAGCGGCGCGCCAAGTACAGGCGGCGGCATGCCTTCGTGCAGGGTTTTGACGCGGTCATGGAAACGCTCAAACGCGCGGCTGCTGGCGCGGGTCTGCCCGTACAGGGCCAGCTCGGTTGACAGGCGCTCCAGGAGCAGCCCGGGCGCGGCCGTGGGGTATTCGGGGCTGAGGTGATCGAAGTCCACGCGGGCGCAGGCGGCCCGGCCCTCGAAGCGCTCGTCGTCGGTCAAGAGCAGGGTCAGATGGCGCACGAGCATGGTTTTGCCGACGCCGCCCAGGCCGATGAAGTGCAGCGCCCATTCGTTGGGCGGGCTGCTCAGCAGATCATCGAAGGCTTGCATCTGCTCGGCGCGCTCCAGGAAGCGCCTCAGGTGGCGGCGGTCGAAGTCGCGGCGATGGAAAAGCTCCAGTCGAGCGCCGGCGCGCTGCACCGCGGCCAGCATTTCACCGCCGAACAGCTCCGCCAACGGCGCGGCGGCTTCGATCCAACGCAGGGCTTCATCGGTATCGGCCTTGCCTGCGACCAGCAGGGCCTCCAGCCGCCGATCGAGCACCGCGGCCGCGTCGCCGGGCGGTTTGGCCAGCGGCGCAGCCAGTTCGGCCCAGCGCCGGGTGGCCGGGGGAACCGCGGCAGGTTCAGGGAAGCGCCGGATGCGCTCGCCGATCAGGCCCGCGGTTTTGCGCAGCGTGGCCTGCCCGGCCGAACGATCGGCCAGGGTGCGGGTCAAGATGTCGCCGCGCGTGCCGGGCGCGGCCCAATAGGTCGCGACTGCGGTAGATGCCGACGACGCCAGGCCCAGGTCGGCCAGCAACGCGGGGTCGTAGCCGCTGAGGTCAGGAGATTTGGGGGGAGGATGGAGATTGGAGTCCGGAGATTGGAGTCCGGAGACCGGGGAACTCCCGTCTTTCACGAACCCGATCTCTGATCTCTGATCTCTGATCTCTGATCGAGCAGGGGCGTCGCTCAGGGCGAGTCCGGTGCGCACGGCGTTCTCGAAGATGGTTGGCAGGGGCAGTTTGCCGGCCGGGAATTCGCACCAGGCGGCCAGCGGCAGGGTCCAGGTCGGCGGTAGGGCCAGCCAGAGCAGCGCTTCGTCGCTGAAATCGCCCAGGCGCCGGGCGCGGATGGCGGCGAGCGGTGTGGGTGGGGCGTTCATTGGTCGCTTCTCCTAGATTCGTCCGAGCAGTAAGTCATCCTGCACCTCTTCCAGGATTCGTGCGGCCTGCGCCTCTTCGATGACTTGCAGGAACGGGTCGTTGTTGAACAGCCGCGAGGGCGCGCCGCCGACGGTCGCGGCCAGGCGTTCGAAGAAGGTCTGCACGTCGGCCGGGCTGGCCTGGTGACTGACGACCAGCGGCAGTTGGTTCGGGTCGGGGTAAGGGCTGCGCCAGAAGAGGAACTGGGTGTAGGCGAGCCGCGCTTCGATGGCGGTGAACGCTTTGAGTTCCTGGTGCATGACGTAGACGCGGCCCAGGACACTGCGGATGACGCCATCGGTGGCTTCGTTGGCGACGCCCGCCTTCGAGAAGGTCAGTACGACGGGCAGCGGTTCCGGGTCTTCGGCCAGCGCCAGGCCGCGGTTGGTGATGAGGGTGTTGAGCAGATCGCGCACGACCGGTTCGTCGAAGCGATGCAGATCATCGAGCAGCAGCAGGAGGCGGCGCTGAGCGCTGTTGCCTGCCAGGCGCGCGGCCGCAGCCAGCGCAGCCAGGTCCAGGCGCAGGGCCGCGGCCACCAGGCCCGGCGCGTTGTAGGCCGGCGCGCTGAGCAGGTTGAACTGTTCCTGGATCGAAGGATGCAGGCCCGGCCCAGCTTTGATCGCCGCGCCGAGCAGCGGCTCGACCTGGGCAAACCGGGCCGGGTTGATGGTCGCGATCTGGCCGAAGAGCCGGCCAAATTCAAGACGCGTGTCGCAGAATTCGATCAGCCGCTGCACGCGGTCCGCGGCCGGCTGCGCGACCAGGGCGTCATGCACGTCACGAAAATGGTCGTAGATGAGGGCGTCGAGATCGTCCTTGGTGAGCGCGGCGAGGATCAGTTGGCGCACCAGGCCGGTCTGGTAGGATGAGGTCGCGACCGGCAACTGCTGGCCGCGGTGCAGCAGGTTGAGCTTGACCACTTCGCTGTCGGCCGGCAGTTCCAGCCGCGGTAGGCCAAACCAGGCGCGCACCTCGATGATCTTGCCCACCAGTTTGAGCGCCAGGTCGAGCAGGGTCTTGGGCACATCGGCGCCCGGCGGCAGGGAGAAGACGAGGGGCACGTAGTTGTCCTGCAAGGCGTAGCGCGCCAGCTCTTCCAGGAAACGGGTCTTGCCGAAGCGGGGCGCGACCAAGCCCTGGTCCGGTTCGGTGACTTCGACGGCCAGCACGGTGCGGCGGTCGGGGCGCATGGCGAACCGAGGCCCGCTGCGGCCCAGGAAGGCCGCGGTGGCGCTGTCCCACAACTGGAAACGATCGCAGAAGATGCTGCTGGACTGGCGGTACTGCAGATCGAGGCTGGCGATCTGCCGCGCCTGGCCGGCGTTGGCAAAGACGGGGGCGAGCGGCGAGGCTGCGTTGGCCACGAGCAGCGGCCCGGCCCAGGCCTGGGTGCTGATGCCCATCTGGCGAAAGGCGCGGCGGCCCTCTGCGCAGGCGGCGTCCAGCGACTGGCCGCTGAGCAGGGCTTCGTACGCGCCGCGGGCAAAGAGCCGGGCCGCGTAGTTGCCCAGGTCGCCGACGAGCACGGCCACCAGCGGCGCGCCTTCGGCCACCAAGCGTACGGCGAGCAGGGGACCGACATCGCTGCGGCCGCCGCCCAGGTGAAGCGACATCAAGGGCAGGCCGGCGCCGGGGTTGGCGTCGCGCGCCATCCTGACCAGGTCGGCTGCGTCATGGCGCTGCATGATGGCGCGGTTGATGCGATCGGGCAGCACGATGAAGGGCTGGCCGGCGGCATCCAGGCCGGCCTGGGTGATCAGGTGGATGACGCCGGGCTGGAAGTTCTGCACGGCGTCTTTGAGCGCCGGCAGACTCGATTTGACCAGGACGCGTGAGGTGATGCCCAGGTTGTCGGGGGTGCGCAGGTGGCGCAGGAGGGCGAGGAAGCTGGCGCCTTCTTGCAGGGCTGCGTCGCCAAAATCACCGCCCAGGACGAACAGCACGCGCACCGGCGCGGACAAAGGGGCCATGACGCCGCCGGCCGGCAGCCGCAGGGTGCGCAGCAGGTTGGTGGGCTGTTGGGTGTCCAGGCAGAGGAATTCGTGGCCGTCGTGCAGCAGTTCCCAGGGCAGGGCGTGCAGCTCGGCGGCGGTCGTGGGCAGGGTGAGGTGCAGGTCAAGGCTGGCGCCGGCGGTCTGCTGACGAACGCTGCGCCAGACGCTGTCGCCGATGAGGCTGGCGAAGAGGGCGCGGCCCAGGGTCCGTTCATCGTCCGCGCTGGCCTGGCGGGTCGCGATCCGTTCGACGATGGTTTGCCAGGGCGCGGGGGTGATGGCCTGGACGAGCGCGGCGTGCGCTTCGGTTGCGGCCACGGTCTGGGCTTCGACCGCAGGCGGCAGGGGAAAGGCCGCCAGCCGCGGCAGCTCGCGCGGCGGCAGGACGATCGCGCCCGGTGCGCCGGTCAGGTCATAGGTCGCCCGCCAGGCCGCGGCCGTGGCGGTCAGTTCAATCTCAAGTCGCACGGAGAGAACCTCGGATAGATAAATTCATTCGGGTAACGAAACGTCATATTCGTCAATGGGGCGACGAACTTGCCTGTCATTGTTCATCCAGATGATTGTTGCCGTTGGCGCGTTTGACTTCACGGCTCTTGAGCCAACGCTGAAGTGACTGCACACTCTCGGATGATGGCCGGCCCAGGATCAACCCTTCGATGCTCAGATCCTCATCCAGTTCTGGCCAATGGATGCCCGCACCCTGACCGATCAGCCGCCAATGTCTGCGCTCTTCCGCCGTACCGTGCAGCAGCCGAGGATACCAGGCCAGCCAACCGCAAAATACTTCTCTGGGAATAGATTGCCTGCTCATGGGAACGCGATTAACCCAGCGAGTGAAACGCGGTCGGGTCCGAGACGTCGTAGCCGCGCTGCTGGAGCAGTGCAACTGCCTGTGCTCGCACCAGCAGGGTTTCGCGATAGAGTCTGACCAGCGCCTGCTCTTGCGCCCGTTCCGCGGCTGCCAGACCGATTCGCTGTTGTTTGTCATGCAGTGACTCAAGCCTCTCCTGTTGGTCTTTGAAGAGAGTGGACCGGGCTGCCTTCTACAAGGCGGCATCATTGAGGTAGGCCATCTGCGCCAGTTCGGCTCGCAGGCTCGAAGCAGGGGTGTCCATCACGGGCGCGGCGGCTGCCACTGCCTCGGCAACGATTTCGTCAATGGGGCGACGAACAGCATCGGCGGCGCGTTTGATCTGCCGATACACTGTTTCGGGTAGACTAATTGTCACAGGATACACAGCCATACCAGGTTTTCCTTGAAATCACGTTCCGTTCTTGTGAGCGCATCTGCCCTGGATTGTAGCACAACCGGTCGTACTTGACACCATCCATGAGCGGCAGGTTTTTTTACCGCGGAGGGCGCAGAGGAATCGCACCTGGCGTCAGATTTTGTGGATGCGATGCCGGCCGGCGGGTGTTGGTGCAGCAGCCCGTGAATTCCTTCTGCCACGAATTACACGAATTGTGTGTCCCACGTTGGCGCGTGGCCCAGGGATGCGGCCAGTCCGAGGACGATCCAGGCGATGAAGCCGCCCTGCGTGCCCCAGACGCCGATGTCGAGCAGGCCGTCGAGAACCAGGGCCAGCAGGCTGAGCAGGACGGCGCCGGCGGTGAGCCGTACCAGGGGCGCGGGGCGGTGACGCCAGGCGGACCAGGCGAGCGCGGCGAGCGTCGCCAGGAGGGCCAGGTAGGCGACCAGCCCGGCGATGCCCAGGTCAATGCCGACTTGCAAGTAGAGGTTGTGGGCATGCGGCGCGAGGAAGCTGAGATCGCCCATCCAAAAATCGGCGTAGAGCTGCGGGCCGAGCAGACCGAAGCTGCCAGGCCCGATGCCGGTCAGCCCGAAGTCTTGCAGCATGGCCAGGCCCTGCGCCCACACCATCTGGCGGTTGAGCCAGTCCGCGGCCAGGGCAGCGCGGGCCAGCCAGAGCAGCAGGCCGGCCGCGGCCGCGC
>JAYRVL010000401.1:0-2003 GCA_041918575.1 Anaerolineae bacterium
ATTGTAGATCGATTTTGCTCCTTTGGCAATATGGGAATTCCAAAGAATCAAAAGGCCGCCTGTTTTGCGACAGGCGGCCTTTTCTGATGGGAACGCGGCGGTTAGCGGACGCCGCGCAGGCGCTGCTCCGTCGTGACGTTCAGGTAGCGCGCGCCCAGCCAGACAGTCGCCAGGGGTACCACCAGAACCAGAATCGTCTTGAACAGGTCCAGCCAGATGTTGGCCTCCTCGGCGTTGAGGATGCCCCTGTACACCAGGATGGCGACGATGTTGGCGGCGATGGCCGTCAGGGCGGTGACGATGAACTGCGGGTCTTTATAGTCCGGGGTCATGATTCTCTCCTTGTGGGGTGAATGGGGTAGGGGGTTCCAGCGCGCCAACGGTTGCTTCGTCGGTGGCGCTGCCAATCAGACTGCTCCAGGGTTCTGGAGCAAAGTCGTCTTCTACAGGGTGCTCGCCGCTGAGAACAACAGCCGCGTTGCGTAGGCCTGTTTCGCCGGTGTCGCTGCTGCTGGCCCACGCCGCCGGCGGCGCACTCGACCAGGCGTTGCGGGCAACCAGGATGGGCGGGGCGTTCTCGTTGGCGATGGGCGTACCGACCGGCGTGTGGCCCATATGGATGAGATTGTCGCGGAAGACGGGCGGCTCGTGCGCCCCGTAAGGGGTGGGTTCGATGATGACCCCACGCTGCGTGAGCGGGCCGCCAACCAGGGTGTTGTGGGCGATGATAGTCTGGGCATCCAGGCGCGTGCGGGTGCGCTTGCGCTCCGGTTCGTTGTGAACGCGCAGGAGCGTCGCGCAGTTGGCGACGACGTTGCCGCGGATGAGCGTGCCCCGCGTCCTCGGGTAGCGCTGCCCCTGGCGCGGCTGGTCGGCGATGGCGATGCCGTCCGGGCGCAGTCCTTTGACGGCTCTGGGCCTGGCCGTCAGGTAGATGAAGTTGTCGACGACGGCCGTTCGCGGGCTGTTGTGAATGGCGATTCCCGGCCCGGCGTTGTCGTAGAGCGTGTTCTCCTGGAGGATAGTGTCCTTCGCTCCCTGGCGAACCTGGATGCCGGCCCCGGCGTTGCCGGCAATGGTGCAGTTGGCGATCATGACGCCGTGGCCGAAGGTCAGTTCGATGCCGTGGCCGTGTAGCGCGGGGTTGAGCCGGGCGGCCCGGCCAGAACCGGTGATGGTGCAGTTCACAATCGTCGCGTTCCGGCTCAGGTTCTTGCCGAAGAGCCGGATGCCGCTGCGGGCGGAGTCGTGGACGCGGCAGTTCTTGATCAGCACATCGGCTGCCGTTCCCCTCAGCCCGATCCCATGCGCCGGCGCGTTCATCACGGTGAACCCGGTGATGACGGTGCGTGGCGCTTCAATGCTGAGGACGGCCGGGGCGTAGCGTGTATCGAGCCCGTCCCATTCCCCGTTGATGACTGTTTCATCCGGTTCGGCCACCTCCCACTCTGTGCCGGCGGCCGTGATGCGCGTCGCGCCGCGGTAGTTCCCTCGATGGACGACCACGCGGTCGCCCGGCCGCGCCGCCCTTGCCGCCCGCTGGAGTGTCCGCCACGGCCGCGCCTCGCTCCCCGGGTGGCGGTCGTCGCCGGCGAGCGCGTTGACGTGGTAGATCATCGCTTATTGCCCGGCTGTTTCTTGGCCAGCGTCGCCGTTCCCAGGGCGATGACCAGCGACCCCAGCATAATCGTATACATGCTGATGCTGCTTCCGCCCAGGAGGTAGCGCCGGGCGTCGAATACGGCCACCAGGAAGATGCCGACGGCAATGATGAGGGCGACCTGGTGCGCCAGTTGCGACAGGGGCGTGTTGCGGTTCAGTTCCTGCTCCAGCTCCTGCCGGTCGCTGCGGGTGACCAGCTTGCGAACGTCGCCGGCGATGAGGGTTATCAGCGCCGACGTTTCGGCCTGCTGGCTCTTGAGCTGTTCCACGGCCGCGTTCAGCGCGCGAAAGTCCTTCAGGAGACCCGGCTCCTGGCGGATGAGGTTGCCGTAGATGGTCGC
>JAYRVL010000402.1:0-5769 GCA_041918575.1 Anaerolineae bacterium
ACAGGCCGTCGTGCACGTTCACGAAACCTGCGCAGTTGGGCCCCACCACCGGCAGGCCGGCGGCACGCGCCGCGGCCACCAGCCGCTGCTGCAGGGCGGCACCGTCCGCGCCCGCCTCGCCGAAACCGCCGGCAATCGCGACGGCGCCCACCTGGGCAACGACCGCTTTGGGCTGACCCCCAGTGAAATGACGACCGCCGCGGCCGGACTGACCGGCACGCCGCATTCGCTTGTGATGTACCATGCCATGATTGGCAGCCAGGTTGAGGACGCCGATCATTTCCTGACCACGCTGCGCACCTCGATTCGCAACTACTGCGCGCTGCGCCAGCGCGTGCCCACCCTGCGTTTCTTCAACTACGGCGGCGGCACCCCCACCTCGGGCTACCGCCTCGATTTTGAGTTCGATTACACCGGCTTCCTCACGCTGCTCATGGAAGAAATGCGCGCCATGTGCCAGGAATACGATGTCCCCATGCCCGACCTGGTCGGCGAATTTGGCCGCTACACCGTGGCCAATCACAGCGTCTACTTGTTCGATGTGGGCCAGGTCAAGGCCGGCTCTGAGGGGCAGCCCGATTGGTATCTGATCAACGGCAGCCTGATGGTCTCCATCCCGGACAGCGTGCTGGTGCCTGACCAGAAATTCGTCATCCTGCCGCTGGATGGCTGGGAGCGCCCGGCGCGGCCGGTGAGGCTGGGCAGCCGCCGCACCTGTGACTCGGACGATGTTTACCCCAGGCCCGGCCGGGCGCCGCTCATGCTGCCAGACTCTGGCGTTGGCACGGTGATCGCCATCTGCGGCGTGGGCGCTTACCAGCAGATGATCTCCGGGCGCGGCGGCGCCCATCACTGCCTCAGCCCGGAGCCGCGGCGCATCATCTTCGAGGAGAAAAACGGGCAGTTGGTGCAGCGAGTGGAAGCAGCGCAGACGCAGGCCGAGGTCATGCGCCTGATCGGCTATCGGCCTGTGCGCCAACCCGCGCCGGCTGTGCCTGTGCAGGCGCCTCTGTGGCAAATGCCCGCGCCCACGCGGCGCATCAAGCCGCTGCGCCTGCGCCAGCGTCCGCAGATCGTTCAGGCAGGCATTCCCACCTGACTGCGCGCGACTGTTCTGCCGCTGTGCAGCACCCATCTTGCAAAGAACCAGCCAATCGGCTGGTTCTTTTTTGTTCAGTCCCAATAGGTCAGGAAGGATCGTTGCGCCGTCCACATCTCCGCGAACATGGCGTCAATTTCAGCCGGCGAACAGACTGCAGCGGTCAGGGGATCAAGCAGCAGGGCAAAGCGGGCCGCCTGCGCATCGCGATTCAGCAGCGCCTGTACCACTAACTCATGCACGGCCATATGCGCCCGATTCAGCGCGGCCAGTTGAGGCGGCAGCGGGCCGAAGTGCGTGGGAGTCATGCCGTTACGGTCCACCAACACGGCTACTTCGACGCAGCCATCAGGCAGGTTGTCAATCAGGCCGTGATTGCGCACGTTGCCATAGATGACCGCGGTCTTGCCCAACTCTTGCGCCTCGATGATGTCGGCCGCGTATTCCTCACTGCGCGCCATGCTGACCTCACCCTGCCCGGTCAGCAGGCCGCGGATCATATCATCGTTGGCCCGGCGCCAGGCCGGCCAGTTGTTGGCATAGAACCCGGTTTCGCCCCGATAGCCGGCCCGCGTGTAACGCTCGATCAAGTCGGGCCGTTTGCGGAAGTACGGCACATACTCCGAGAAGTGACCGCTCGATTCTGTCACAAAGGCGCCGAAGAAGCGCGCCATTTCGAAGCGCACGGGATCGCTCTCATAGATGTCCGGGTCGCGGCTGCGCTCCAGCAGGCGAGGATACTGATCTTCGCCCTTGTGTTCCAACACCGTAAACCAGGCGTTGTGATTGATGCCGGCGCAGCGCCAGCGCAGTTCGTGATACGGCACATCCAGGTACTGCGCCAGTTGGTGCGAAGTTCCCTGCACAGAGTGGCACAGCCCCACCACCGGCAGCCGGGTGGCTTGCAGCGCGGCCAGGGTGAGGATGGACATTGGGTTCGTGTAGTTTAGGATCGTGGCGCGCGGGCTGAGACGTTCGACGTCGCGCACAATGTCCAGCCACGCCGGCCCGGTGCGCAGGGCTTTGAAGATGCCGCCCGGGCCGATCGTGTCGCCAATGCACTGGTTGACGCCGTACTTCAGTGGAATGTCGAAATCATGCCGCACATTGGCCAGACCGGCCACTTCGATGGTGTTGATCGCATAGTCACAGTCTTGCAGAACCTGCGTGCGTTCCGTGCTGGCCGTCACCCGCCAGGGTTTGCCGCTGAGCTTGACCAGGTGTTCGCCGATCTGATGCGCCAGGGTCAGGCGTTCGGCGTCAATATCCACCAGGGCAAACACGCCTGGCCGTAGCCCGGGCACAGCCAGGATGTCGGTCATGAGCTGGCGGGCAAAGACCGTGCTGCCGGCGCCGATGATGGCAACTTTCAAGGGGCGCTGATCGGCGTCGGGAGCGGCATTCTCGCTGACCTCGACGCGCGTTGGCCGCCAGGTGGGCGTAGGCGTCGAGGCCGGCGCCGCCGGCGCGCTTACGGCGCCGGCGGTGTCTTCGATCGGAAGATCAACGTCACCCATCTCGCGCGTCGAAACGATGAGCTGCAAGTGATGCTTGACGGATGGGGTCAACGGCTGACCGGCAACGCGCACGAGTACCTCGACCCCGCTTTTCAGGAGCACAGGAGCATGGACCTGAATCGAAGCAGCCGCGCGCTCGTTACCGCCGCTCGCAGTGACAAAGATGGCGCTGGCGTCAAGCATCTCGCCATCTATCTTGAGATGTTGGATCGCTGTCACCGTCGCCGAGCCGATGTTGTTTTTCAGGCGGAACTCGAAGCCGTCCTGGCGATTGTGCAGACTGTGGGGAACGTAGAGCTTGCGCAACAAGAATTTCGGAATAGCAGACATGGTCCTCACCGAAGCGGCCAAGAGACAAAGAATAACCCCTTGTTCTTTGCCAGTCAGCTAGCGAACCAGTTTGAACTGGAACATGGGCGTACCGAACTTCATGAACAGGCGAATCCAGAGGAGCAGAATGGCCTCGGTACCGCGCGCCGTGGTGATGTCGCCCACGTCCACCATGTCGCGCCAGCCGAACCACTCGGTGAAAAAGCGCATGACCTCGGTCTTGGCCGCTGCGTCATCGCCGCAGATGAACAAGGTGTGGTCGCCGCCCGCAAGCGCGCCGGGGTTGACCATCAACCCTGCGGTGAGGGTGTTCAAGGCTTTGACGACCTTGGTTTCCGGCAGCGCGGCCTGGATTTGCTCGCCGAGCGAATCGGTGTTGCTGATAGAAAGGGAGGGGGGCATACCGCGCGAAAAATCGAGCGGGTTGGCGATGTCCACCAGGATCTTGCCGGCCAGCGCTGTCTCCA
Organism: Anaerolineae bacterium; assembly: GCA_041918575.1. Classification (GTDB taxonomy): domain Bacteria; phylum Chloroflexota; class Anaerolineae; order SSC4; family Amarolineaceae; genus Amarolinea. The sequence continues at coordinate 3,414 of JAYRVL010000402.1, forward strand.
GGGGTTTCAGGGCGTCAACTGCGGCCGCGCCGCTGAGGGCCTCGAAAATGAACTCGCCAAACGCGGCCGTTTCGGCGGGCGCGCCGACCCGCACAGAGGAATGCTGAGCGACGAAGTCGTTCAGTTTCTCAGGGTTGCGAGCGCCGATCATCACGTCCTGCCCAATTGCGGCCAGTTTGGCCGCCAATGCCTGCCCTACCATGCCGGAACCGAGAATACCGATTTTCATGTCTGTTGTCTCCAGTTAGTCAAGAATGAGATTTCGAGATGCTTTTGATACAAATCTGTAGCAATGGGCCTATTGTACGACACAGTTCTGAATTAGTCAATCGGTTTCCCCGTAACTGCTCAGGCGTCCGGCGCTGACTGCAGCCGCCGAATGAATTCGCACCGAAAGGGCGTTCCGCCGCTGCGGCGACGCGCAGTCTGAGCGGTTACCTCAAACGACCGCACCTACAGGAACAACCTTTCTTGCGCCCGCATCTCCTCGTACTTTGCCCGCGCCTCCTGCACCGACGGCAGCGCGCTGACCTCCGGCACGGCCACATCCCACCAGCTCTCATAACCGGGCACGCCATGCAGGCGGTCGTTTTTGATGACGACTACCGTGGTGCGATCGGCCGCTTTGGCCGCTTTCAGCGCGGCGATGTAATCGTCACGGGTGACACATTCGATCACGTGGCAGCCCAGGCTGGCCGCGTTCATAGCAAAGTCAATCTGCAGCGGCGTGACCGCGTCGCCGGCCGAATCGCCAACCAGCACACCCTCTTTAGGCTCGATGAAGCGCGTGCCGAAGCCATCCAGGCCCAACGAGCGGCTGAGGGAACCGATGCTCTTGAAGCCGCCGTTGTCCCAGATGAGGACGATCAGCTTCACCCCCAACTGCACCGCGGTGACCAGTTCCGACGACAGCATCAGGTAGGAACCGTCGCCAACGATCACGAATACATCCCGGTCCGGCGCAGCCATTTTGGCGCCCAGGCCGCCGGCGATCTCGTAGCCCATGCACGAGTTGCCGTACTCCAGGTGGAAGTTCTTGGGGTGTGCGGTTCGCCACAGCTTGTGCAAGTCGCCGGGCATGGAGCCGGCCGCGTTGAGTATGATGGCTTCCGGGCCGGAAATTTCGTTGATGACGCCGATCAGCTCGCCCTGGCTGGGCAGCGGACTCAGGCGGATGTCGTAGATGCGCTGCACCTCGCGATCCCACTCGTCGTGCAGGCGCTGCGCTTCGGCCCGGTAAGCCGGGGCGACTGCGTAATCGGCCAGCAGGTCGGACAATTCCGTCAGTGTCTCCCTGGCATCGCCGATCAGCGCCAGGCCGTTGTGCTTGCCCGCGTCGAACTCGGTCACGTTGATGTTGATGAAGCGGACATCCGGGGCTTGCCATGCCGTTTTAGAGGCGGTGGTGAAGTCGCTGTAGCGAGCGCCGATGCCGATCACCAGGTCGGCGTCGGCCGCGATGCGGTTGGCCGCCAGGGCGCCGGTCACGCCGATCGCGCCCAGGTTCAACGGATGATCCCAGCGCAGGCTGCCCTTGCCGGCCATCGTCTCGCCGACCGGAATGCCGGCGGCGTCCACGAACTGGCGCAGCGCCCCGGTCGCGTCCGCGTAGATCACTCCGCCGCCAGCCACGATCATGGGGCGCCTGGCCGCCCGGATCAGGTTGGCGGCGGCTCCAAGCGCGGCGCGGTCTGCGCGGTTGCGCGGGATGCGCCAGACGCGCTGGCGGAAGAAGGCGGCCGGATAGTCATAGGCTTCGGTTTGCACATCCTGCGGCAGCGCCAGCGTCACCGCGCCGGTTTCGGCTGGGCTGGTGAGCACGCGCATCGCCTCCGGCAGTGCGGTCAGCAGTTGGTCGGGCCGGTTGAGGCGATCCCAATACCGGCTGACCGGCTTGAAGCAGTCATTGACTGAAATGTCCTGGCTCTGCGCGGACTCCAGTTGTTGCAGCACCGGCGCCACGTGGCGCCGGGCGAAGATGTCGCCCGGCAGCAGCAGCACCGGCAGCCGGGTGATGGTGGCCGTGGCCGCGCCGGTGATCATGTTGGTGGCGCCGGGGCCAATCGAAGTGAGGCAGGCAAAGGTTTGTAGACGGTTCTTGACTTTGGCGTAGGCCGTGGCCGCATGCACCGCGCCCTGTTCGTTGCGCACCTGGTAGTAAGGAAAATCGGGATTTTGCAGCAGCGCCTCGCCCACGCCGGCCACGCAGCCGTGGCCGAAGATGCCGAAACAACCGGCAAAGAACCGCGTCTCAACGCCGTCACGTTCGACGAACTGCGCCTTGAGAAACTTGATGAGCGCCTGCGCCAGGGTCAGGCGCTCGGTGGCTGGTCCTGGCATGTTCCCCCCTTTCTCC
>JAYRVL010000403.1:0-7324 GCA_041918575.1 Anaerolineae bacterium
CCGGGTGAGCGATTTCGATGAATGGGTCCGGCTCGACCTGGATTACATTGCCCGACGCTCCTTCTGGTTCGATCTGTGGATCCTGCTGCGCACCGTGCCTGCCGTCCTCTTGGGTCATGGCGCATCCTAAACCGGTCTGGTCACGCGCTCTTACGTACCCCGGTGCAAATGTGCTCACTTCGGTTTCCTGTGCTAAAATGGGCGGTGTATCTTGAGACGAGAGAGGATCGCACTCTCTCGTTCTTTTGCCTGTGAAAGGGCAACAACCAGGGACAGGTGGACAAAGCGGCTGTGCCTGCAACAGCGTGGAACGAGCTAACAGAACAAGAACATCGTTTTTACGAAGAGAGCTATCGCCGGCAGGGAGGACCCGCGGCCGACCTGGCCGAACCCCTGAGCGTGCGCGAGGTCTTCGCGCTCGATCTGCTCGGCGCCGGCGCAGGGCGCCTGGCGCTGGAAGTGGGCAGCGGCAGGGGGCGTCACGCGGTTGAGATGGCGCGGCGCGGCGCGTGCGTCCTGGCGGTGGATGTCAGCCTGGCTGGCGTTCAGCGCGGTCAAGCCCTGGCGGAGATGGCCGGGCAGCGCCTGCGCATCCGGTCGGCCTGCATGGATGTTCATGCGCTCGGCCTGGCGGATGCCAGCGTTGACCTGGTGTTCGGCGCCCAAGTGCTGCATCATTTGGACTGCGCGCAGGCCGGGGCCGAGATTGGGCGTGTGCTGAGGCCCGGGGGCCGGGCGATTTTCATCGAAAACTCCGCCCGCAACCCGCTGCTCATGTGGGCGCGGCGCCATCTGATGGGGCGGTTCGGCATTCGCCGCTATGGATCGGCCGCGGAAGCTCCCCTGGACGATGCGGAGATTGACAGCTTCTGCCGGCAATTCGACGGCTCGGTGCAGGTGCATGTTCCGCAGCTCTGCCTGACTGTCCTGCTGGCCCGCCATTGGCTGAACTTCCCCTGGGCCGTGCGATTTTTCTTGCAGATTGACCAGTGGCTCGAACGTTGGGTCCCCGCCCTACGTAGCTGGAGTTTTCTCCAGGTTCTGGAATTCAACAGAACGCCCCACCAAAAACCACCGGGGGATGGATGAACGTATTGGTAACCGGCGGAGCCGGCTTCATTGGCTCGCACACCGTGGATCTCTTGCTGACGCGAGGTCATCAGGTGCGCATTCTCGACAATCTGGTCGCGCCTGTGCATCTTGGCCGTCACATTCCTGACTATGTTCCGGCAGAGGCCGAGTTCATTCTGGGCGATGTTCGTGATCGGGATATGGTCAACCGTGCCTTGCAGGGGGTGGACGCCGTGATTCACCTGGCGGCCTACCAGGACTATCTGCCCGATTTCGCCAAGTTCTTCCACATCAACGCGGTGGGCACGGCCCTGCTTTACGAGTTGATCGTCGCTCATCGCTACCCCATTCAGAAAGTGGTCGTGGCCTCGTCGCAGGCGGTGTATGGCGAAGGCAAATACCTGTGCCAGCGCGATCAAGTGCAGTATCCCGGGCCGCGCACCGAAGCGCAGTTGCGACGGGGCCAGTGGGAGTTGGCCTGCCCGGTGTGCGGCGGGCCGCTCGAAGTGCAGCGCACCGACGAGGCCCGCGTCAATCCCCACAACCAGTACGCCATGTCGAAATACACGCAGGAGATGATCGCGCTCAATCTTGGCGATCGTTATCGAATCCCATCGGTGGCCCTGCGTTTTTCCATCACCCAGGGGCCGCGCCAGTCTTTTCGCAACGCCTACTCCGGCATCCTGCGCCTGTTCACCATGGCGCTGCTGCACCAGGAAGCGCCGGTGATTTACGAAGACGGCAATCAGTTGCGCGACTACGTCAATGTGAGCGATGTGGCGCGTGGCATCGAACTGGCGCTGCTGGACAGCCGCGCCGATTACCAGGCGTTGAACGTGGGAGGTAAAGACGCGGTGCGCGTGCTCGATTACGCGGCCGCCGTAGCCGCGGCCGTGGGGTGTGATATTGTTCCCCGCATTCCGGCTGAATTCCGCCTGGGAGACACTCGTCACATCGTCTCTGACATCGGCCGCTTGCAAGCGCTGGGCTGGCAGCCGGCCGTGCCGCGGCAGCAAACTATCCAGGACTACATCACCTGGGCGCAGGCCCAACCTACGTTTGCCAAATACTACGAGGAAGCGACCCGGATCATGAAAAAACTCGGCGCGGTACGGTCTGTCGCGTGATTACATCGGTCAGTCGTCGCGAACCGTTACCCATGGCGTCATCCAACGTGGATGTGCAACAGCCCCAAGGCGCCCAGCAATTGCTCCTGTTGGTGAGTCGGCGCAGTCTGACCAACGACGAGCGCAGCCAGGCCATCGCGGCCATCGAACGCGGCATCTCCTGGCCGCTCTTCTACGAGCTGGCGCACGCCCATGGCTTGGCGCCGTTGATTTTTCACAACCTGCGCATCCTGAACATGGCGTCTCATGCGCCGGCCGCAGTTTGGCGCCAGTTCGAGGCCAGTTACTACAGCACCCTGGGTGACAACCTGCTCCTGGAATCGGAATTGTTTCAAGCCGCCGAGCAGTTGCAGCGCTGCCACATTGACTTCTTGCTTCTCAAGGGCATTGTGCTCGGCGCGATGCTCTACCCTGACCCGGCCCTGCGCCCATCGGCCGACCTGGACATCCTGGTGCCCCTGCCCCAGGTACCCGCGGCGCAGCAAGCCCTGCAAAATTTGGGCTATGGCCTGCAGCCCGGCCGCCAGCTCGATTTTCAACTGGCGCGCAGCTACGACATCCCCTTTGTACGCCAATCCGCCAGCGGGCAGGGCGTGCTGCTCGAGCTGCACTGGAGCCTGGCCGAACCCGAACTCTTCAACCTGGACATCAACGCCCTGTGGACGCGCGCGCAGCCGTTTGCTTACAACGGGCACGCCCTGCGCTCGCTCTCTCCTGAGGACATCCTGTTTCATCTCACCATCCACATTCGCAAACACCGCTACGTGGGTCTGCGCTGGCTCGTGGATGTCAGCGAAATGCTGCGCAGCTTCGGCGCCGGGCTTGACTGGGCCTATCTGCTCGAGTTGGCGCAGCGCACCGGCGCCTGCACCCTGCTTTACATGACGCTGCAACTCACACACGATGTCATGGCCGCGCCGGTGCCGCAGCATGTGCTCGACACGCTGCGCCCCAGCCGCATGCGCCGCTTCCTGCTCAAACCGTTCGTTGACGCGCAGAACGTGACGCGCATCATCCAGGAAGACAGCGCCGAATGGAGCTGGTTGGGGCTGGGGCAGGTGCTGCTGCTCGACCAGGCGCGCGCCATGTTGCACGACCTTCGACATCGTTTTGCTCCCCCTATCAACATCTTCCCCGGTCAGCAGCGCCGTGAGCATCACGGACTGCTTTACGCCACCTGGTTCTACGCCAGCCGCCTGGGCATGATCTTGGGGCGCATGGGGCGCGCCGGCAGCCAACGGCTGTTGGCTGGGCTGCGCCGCCGCTGGAACCGTGCCTGAGGCCATTCTATGTTGATTGCTCGTTCACCGGTACGCATTAGCCTGGCGGGCGGCGGCACCGATCTGCCCGCCTATTACCTGCGTTACGGCGGCGCCGTCATCAACACGGCGATCAACCGCTATTTCTATGTCGTGCTCAATGTCAACGACAGCGATACCTTGCAGATCACCTCGTCCGATTACCAGACCTTCTACCGGCACGATCCTGATTCAGAACTGATGACCGACGGCTCTCTGAGCCTGCCGCGCGCGGTGCTGCATCATTTCGGCGTGGCTCACGGCCTGTCCATGTTCCTGGCCTCTGAAATTCCGCCCGGCACCGGCCTCGGCTCGTCGAGCGCGGTCACGGTGGCCCTGGTCAAGGCGGTCAGCGCGGCCTGCGGCTGGACCATGAGCAAACAGGAGATCGCCGAGGAGGCGTGCCACATCGAACTGAACAAACTGAGCATGCCGATCGGCAAACAGGATCAGTACGCGTCGGCCTTTGGCGGCATCAACTACATCGAATTTCGGGCGGATGGCGTCACGGTGACGCCGCTTTCCCTCGCCCTGGACACCTGGCAGCGCCTGCAGCGCAGCCTGATGCTCTTCTTCACCGGCAGCTCGCGCAACTCAACGGAGATTCTGAGCAAACAGAGCCAGTCGAGCAAACGGGACGACGCCCAGGTGATCGCGGCGCTGCACACTGTCAAAGCGATGACCGCCGAGGTCAAAGTATGCCTGGAGCAGGGCAAGCTCGACGACTTCGGCGACCTGTTGGATCAGAACTGGCAGGCAAAGAAGCGTTTTGCGCCGGGCGTTTCCAATCAACACATTGACGAAAGCTACGCGCAAGCACGCGCCTGCGGCGCCATCGGCGGCAAGATCACCGGCGCGGGCGGCGGCGGCTTTCTCATGCTCTACTGCCCTGAGCCGCAGCAGGGTCGGGTGACTGAGGCCCTGGGCGCGCTGGGCCTGCAGCGCATGGATTTTCGCTTCGATCTGAACGGCGCCCAGGTGCTGATGAACAGCGGTCTGCAGCTCGATTCGCCCCTTGCGCATGTGCGTCATCGCAGCCGCCTGCACCGGGAGTAGAGCCATGTCACGTCGTGAACGCGCCTTGCTGGTTCTCGTCCTCATCCTGCTGGACGCCCTGATGATCGGGGCTGCCCTGCTGGCGGCCTACTACGTGCGCGTCGAAAGCGGCTGGCTGCCGGCCCGCAACTTCAGCCCGCTCAACGAATACCTGCGCTCCAGTCTGCTTTCCATTTCTCTCTGGCTGCTCATCATGAGCCTGCATCGGCTGTACGACACCCGCCTGCTCCTGGAAGGCTTGCAAGAATACTTCAAGATCGCGACCGCCTGCACCTACGGGCTGTTGGCGTTGGTTTTGGCCGCGGTTTTCACCAGCCCCGGCTCGGCCCTGCCCGCGCGCGGCTGGCTGCTGTTGGCCTGGATTTTCTCCATTGCGTTCATCAGTCTGGCCCGCTTCGGGGTGCGTCGCATCATCGTCTTTGTGCGCGGGCGTGGGCGCTTCGTCACCCGCGTCCTCATCGTGGGCGCCAACACCCACGGTCAGGCGTTGGCAAACCAGTTCCGCACGGCGCCCGGCGCGCGACTTGAGGTGGTGGGTTTCCTGGATGACTTCTTGCCCCTGGGCGCGTCGGTGGGCGAAGCATCCCGCGGCGCCTGCCTGGAAGTGCTGGGGACGCCGGCCATGCTGCACGAAATTGCCAGGCGCTACCACGTCAAAGAAGTGATCGTCGTGGCCACTGCGGTAGCCTGGGAAACCTTCCAGAATCTGATGCAGCAGGCGAGCGCGCCCAACCAGTTCGACATTCTCCTCTCGCCCGGCTACTACGACATTCTCGCCACCAGCGTGGAGGTCAGCTACCGCGATTTCGTGCCGCTGCTGCGCGTCAACAGGATGCGCCTGACCGGCTTCGACGCCTTGTTCAAAGCGGCGATAGATTTCGGATTCGGCCTGCTCGCCGCGGTCGTGCTGGCGCCGCTGGCGCTGCTGCTGGCTCTCGCCATTCGCCTCTCCACCTCCGAACCGATCCTGGAACGCCACCGCGTTTGGGGCGCGGCCGGCAGCTCCTTCATCACCTACAAGTTCAATACCCGCTTCGGCCGCCCCACCCCCCACCCCCTCGCCGCCCTCATCCTGCGCCTGGGGCTTGACAAGTTACCACAATTGATTAACATCTTGAGCGGGCACATGAGCCTGATCGGTCCACGTACCATTGCACGCAGCAAGGACATCCTGGTGGAACCAACCCTGGCCAACCTGCTCACGATCAAGCCCGGCATTACCGGGCCGTGGGCCGTGGGCGGTGAACGCAGCTTCGATGAAGAGATGCGCCTGACCAATTACTACATTCGTAACTGGACCATCTGGATGGATCTGCAAATTCTCATCCAGACCATCGTCCGTATCCTGCGCGGCGAACGCGCCAAGGCACAACTTCCCCTGTCTGAGGAGGATTATCCAACATGAACGATTTACAACGGGTCGCGTCTGTGCGAGAGCAGGCCGGCCAGTATGTGGCCGGTGTGCAGTCCCTGCTGAACGATTTACCGGTGGCTGCCGTGCCCGCGGTGGTGGAGGCCCTGCTGAGCGCCTGGCGGGGCGGGCATCCGGTGCTGGTGTGCGGCAATGGCGGCAGTGCGGCCACCGCCTCGCACTTCGTCAACGACCTGAACAAGGGCACGAACGTTGCCGGCAAACGCCGCTTCCGCGCCCTGGGGCTGGTGGACAATACGCCGCTCCTGATGGCCTGGAGCAACGATGTGTCCTACGAACAGGCATTGGCCGAACAAGTGGTGAACTTTGCGGAACCGGGCGCGGTGTTGGTGGCCATCAGCGGCAGCGGCAATTCGCCCAACGTGCTGCGGGCGGTAGAGGCCGCGCGGGCGCTCGGCGCCGTCACCGTGGGCATCACCGGTTACGACGGCGGCAAGCTGCATCCGTTGGCGGACCTGGGACTGCATGTGCCCAGCCGCTGCATGGAACAGGTGGAGGATGCACACATGATCCTGTGTCATACCCTGACGGTGACGCTGCGCCGCGCCATCGCCGCGGCGCCGGACCTGGCGGTCAACGCGGCGCCGGAGATGGACGGGGTTCAGTCGCGCCGATCGTCTCGCAACGGCGCTTGGGCATGACGGTCGGCCCACCGGTCAATGGTCGGCGTCCGGCCATCTTCCTCGATCGCGACGGCGTCATCATCGAGAACCGCGACGACTACATCAAGTCGTGGGCCGAGGTGGAGATTCTGCCGGGCGCGCTGGCCGCGCTGGCGGCCCTCAAAACCACGCGGTTCGCGGTGGTCATCGTCACCAATCAGTCGGCGGTCAACCGGGATTTCATGTCCCTGGGCAGCCTGCACGACATTCATCAGCGGCTGCAAACCGCCGTGGAAGAGGCTGGCGGTCAGATCCATGCGATCTACTTCTGCCCGCATCGCCCCAACGAGGGCTGCGACTGTCGCAAGCCGCAGCCCGGCATGCTGCTGCAGGCCGCGGCCGCGCTCGATCTTGACCTGGGTCGTTCCTTCCTCGTCGGCGACGCCATCACCGACCTGGAGGCGGCCCTGGCAGCGGGCGTGCAGCCTGTGCTGGTGCGCACCGGCCGCGGCCGCGCACACGCCGCTCTGCTCGATACCCAAACCCATACCATCTGCCCCGTCGTGGACGATCTCCGCGCAGCCATCTCCTGGATTCTCGCCCGCAGCGCCTAGGCCAGCATCATCGCCAATTACGTCGCCAGCATCATCGCCAGCCCGGCGGCCGCGCCGCCCAACAGGAGCCAGGTGGAGGGCACGCGAAAACGCACGAGCAGCAAGGCGGACAGCAAGCCCAGCC
>JAYRVL010000404.1:0-2141 GCA_041918575.1 Anaerolineae bacterium
CCGGCGTCCTGGTGCTGCTGGCCTATGCCATCACGCGGCCCCTCGTCGCGGTCAGCACACTGCCCACGCGCGGGGCCATGCCCCTGGCCATGGGCCTGATCTTCGTCGGCCTGTTCGTGGTCGTCACCCGCAAGAAGGCCCTCACCCAAATCGTCGGCTTCCTGGTGCTGGAAAATGGCATCGCGCTGCTGGCTGCGCTCGGCACCTATGGCATCCCCCTGATTGTCGAGCTGGGCGTGTTCCTGGATGTGCTGATGGGCTTCCTGGTGATGCAGGTCTTCGTCTACCACATTCACGGCACCTTCGACTCGATTGACGTGGACCAATTGAGCGAACTCAGACACTGAGTTGACAGACTTCCGAGGCCCTGGAGACTGCGGAAGTTTCCTTTGCGCGACAAGAGATTGCACATGACCTTCTTTTTGCTCTTGCTTCCCCCCCTGCTGGCCGCCCTGCTGGCCGCGGTTGTGCGCCCCTACCGGCCCTGGGTCGGATGGGTGAATGCCTGCCTGTCGCTGCTGCCCCTGGCCGCCGCGCTCATCTTCGCCGGTCAGGCCGTTGCCGGCCAGGCGACGCCAACCTGGAGCGCCGCGCTTGGCCCCCTGGCGCTGACCGACGTGCTGGCCGTGGACAGCCTGGCCGCGCTGGTTGGCGTGTGCGTGGCGGGCGTCGCCGCGCTGGCGCTCTGGCTCGGCCCGGGCGCGGGCGGCGCGGCAACCTACGATGATGCGCAGCTTCGCCGCTACCAGGTCTTCGTCAACCTGTTCATCGCCATGATGCTCCTGGCTGCCGTTGCCAACAACGTGGGCGTGATGTGGATTGCCATCGAGGCCACCACCATCTTCTCCGCGTTCCTCATCCCGCTCCGGCTGAGCAAGGCGTCGGTCGAGGCCTCGTGGAAGTACATCCTGCTCAGCTCGGTGGGCATTGCCCTGGCCTTCGCCGGCACCGTGCTGGCCTATTTCGATTTCGTGGCCCTCTCCGGCCGCATCGAAAATGCCCTCAACTGGGATGTGCTGCTCACGATGGCGCCGGTCCTGCACCGCGAAGTGATGCAGATCGCCTTCGTCTTCCTGCTCGTGGGCTATGGCGCCAAGGCCGGCATTGCCCCCATGCACACCTGGAAACCAGACGCCTACGGCGAAGCGCCCCCGCCCCTCACCGCCCTGATGTCCTCGGCGCTCTTCGCCGTCGCCATGCTGGCGATTGTGCGCTGGAAGGCTGTGGCCGACATCACCCTGGGCAGCGGATTCACCGACAACCTGCTCATCGCGCTCGGCGTGCTCTCCCTGCTGATCGCAGCCTTCAGCGTCGTGCTGACCACCAATTACAAACGTATGCTGGCCTATTCGAGCATCGAACACACCGGCTTGATCTGCCTGGGCCTGGGGTTGGGGCCATTGGGCGCCTGGGCGGCCCTGCTGCACCGGGTCAACCACACCGCGGCGAAATCGCTCATGTTCCTGCTCGTGGACACCATCGAACAAAGATTCGTTTCGCCCCTGATCGCCAACACGCACGGCCTGCTCAAAGCGCTGCCCTGGACCGGCGCGCTCTTTGCCGCCGGCCTGCTGATTCTGATCGGACTGCCGCCCGGCGGCATCTTCATCAGTGAATACGCCCTGATACGCGCCGGCTTTGCCCAGGGTCAGCCCTGGCTGATGGGCGGCGTCCTGGCGCTGCTGGCCATCATCTTTGCCTCGTTCATCTCCCACCTCAACCGCATGCTCTACGGCGCGCCGCCCGCCGCGGTCAGCCTGGGAGAGCGCGCCAGTTGGCGCACCGCGCTGCTGGTGCTCAGCGTGATCTTCCTGGTGACGCTCGGCCTGACGCTGCCCGCGCCCCTGGCAACGCTGCTCAAGCAAAGCGTGCAAATTATTGCGCCCTGATCGGTGAATCTTATGACTGATTTTGCTCGTCTTCAATCTGTTCTGACCGCGGAGTTCGCTGAGCGGGTCATCGCCCTGCACATCCGGCGGGGCAATGAACTCCACTGTCAGATCGCGCGCGACGCGGCGCCGGCGCTGGCGCAACTGCTGCGCGCCGATTTCCAGACCGAACTGGCGCTGATGGTTGCCAACGACCGCCGCGCCGACCTGGACAAGCTGGAAGTACATTACCTGTTTGTCAACGACCGTCAC
>JAYRVL010000405.1:0-6097 GCA_041918575.1 Anaerolineae bacterium
AATGGCCTTGATGATGCCGCGACCGTCGCGCTGCGTGTCCTGGTTGACGAACACCAGCACCGCCGCCCGCCCGGCCAGCGTTTCCGGGCTGATCTCCCGCCCCGAACCAACCGCCTTCACCTTGAACTTCGGCGCCGGCTGCCCGGCCCGCACAAATTCCGTTCCCATATTACGAACTCCTCCTTGAAATCTCCGCTCTCAAGCCAACGCCTCCGCCAACACCTCCACCAGGTGGCGGGCGCGGCGATCGCCGAAATGCGCGATCTGTTCGCGACACGAAACCCCGTCCGCGACGATCTGCGCCTGCGGCGCCGCGGCCAGCGCGGGCAGTAGACGGTCCTCGGCGATTTTGCGACTGATCGCGTAATGCTCCGTTTCATAGCCAAACGCGCCGGCCATGCCGCAGCAGCCGGCCTCGATCTCGCTGACCTGGCGTCCGGGCAACAGGCGCAGCAGAGCGAGGGCCGGGCCGGTTCCCACCAACGCCTTTTGATGACAGTGGCCGTGCAGCAAAATCTGTTCATCGCCGGGCTTGAACGTCAGATGCAGGCGGCCCGCGCGGCGCTCCTGATCCAGGAATTCCTCGATCGTCAGGCTGGCCGCGGCGAGCGCCCGCGCCTGCTCATCGCCAGGCAAAAGCGCCGGGTATTCATCGCGAAAGCTCAGGATGCAGCTTGGCTCCAGCCCCAACACCGGCATTCCCTGGCCGATGTAGGGCGCCAGCGTGCCAACGTTGTGCTGCGCCAGGCGCTTGGCCTCCACCAGCATCCCTTTGGACAGCAGCGGCCGACCGCAGCACTGCCGCGCCGGCGCAATCTGCACCGGGTAACCGGCCGCCTCCAGCAGCTTGACCGCGGCCTGACCCACGGCCGGGTAGTTGTACTCGATCCAGGTGTCGTGAAAGAGCAGCACCGGCCTCTGCGGCAATCCCGCGGGCAGCGCCGGCCGATGGCGCTTGAACCAGGCGCTGAAGGTCTGATGGCTAAACTGCGGCAGAGCGCGGTTGGGGTGAACGCCCAGCGCCTTGAGCGCCCAACGCGCCGGCGGCGTGCGCAGAGCCAGGTTTACCAGCGGCGCCGCGGGCGCGGCCAGGCGGCTGATCTGCGCGATGTGTCCGAAAATCCCGCTGCGCAGCGGCGTGCCCTGCACCGCCTGCACCTGGGACAGATATTCGCCTTTGAGCCGCGCCATGTCCACGCTGCTCGGACATTCGGTCTTGCACGCCTTGCAGCCCAGGCAGAGGTCCATGGCCTCGTGTAGTTCCGGGCCGGTGAGCGCCAGCGCAAAGGGCCGGCCGCTGAGCGCGGCGCGCAGCGTGTTGGCGCGGCCGCGCGTAGAGTCCTTTTCGTCGCGGGTGGCCTGGAAGGAAGGGCACATCGTGCCGCTTTCCTTGCGACACACGCCCGCGCCGTTGCACATCTCCACCGCGCCGGCAAAACCGCCGTCTGTGCTGAAATCGTAGTGCGTGCGCAGCTCGATGGCGCGATAGACCGGACCGTAGCGCAGATCCGCGCGCGAATCCGGCCCCTGCACCTTTTTGCCCGGATTGAGGCGGTTAGCCGGATCGAAGATGGCTTTCAGCTCGCACATGGCCGCGTACAGCCGCGGGCCAAACAGCCGCGCGTTGAGGTGCGAATGCGCCACGCCGTCGCCATGCTCGCCGGTCATGACCCCGCCATGACGCAGGGCCAACGCGCACGCGCCTTCCGCCAGGTCTACCATCAATTCCACGCCCGCGGCGGTTTTCAGGTTGACCAGCGGGCGCACGTGCAGGCAGCCGGCGCTGGCGTGCGCGTAAAAACTGCCGTGCGTGCCGTGGCGCTGCAGCAGATCGAGCACATCGGCCACGTAGGCCGGCAGGTTGGCAACCGGCACCGAAACATCTTCGATGCAGGGGATGGGCTTGGCGTCCCCGCGTATGCTCATCAGAATGCCCAGGCCCACCTTACGCACGCTCCAAACCGTGGCCTGACTGGCCGGGTCGAGCAGACGCAGGGGCGGCCGCGACCAGCCGGCCTGGCGCAGGGCCAGCGCGAGATGATCGAGCCGGGCGTTCAACTCAGCCTCGCTGGCGCCGGTGAATTCCACAGCCAGGAGCGCGGCCGGCGCGCCTTCGACGAAGAAGAGCTTGCCGGCCGTGCCAGGCTGCTGCCGCGCCAGGCCGATGAGCATGGCGTCCATCAGCTCCACGGCCGAGGGCTGGCAGGTCAGGATGGCTTGGGTTGCCTCCATCGCGGCCAGCAAATCGTCGAACTGGCAAATTGCCAGCGCGGTGCGGCTGGGGCGCGGGACGACCGCCAGGGTGGCGCTGGTCAAGACGGCCAGGGTGCCTTCGGAGCCGGCCAGCAGCGGGGCCAGGCCCTGTGGTCGCACCGCAAAGGTGGGATGGCGACCGGGCGCGTCGGGCAGGAGGTAGGTCAGGCCATAGCCGCTGGAGCGGCGCCAGTGGGCGGGAAAATGGGCCTGTATGTCTTGCCCGTAGGCGTCGAGCAGGCGACTAATTCCGGCATAGAGGCGGGCGCAGCGGCTGTCGCCGGCGCTGCGGGCGGCCCAGGCCGGGTCGGTGGGCGCCAGGGTGTCGAGGCGCGCGGCGCTGCCGTCGTCCAGGATCACGTCGGCGGCCAGCACCTGGTCGGCAAACATGCCGTAGAGGATGGAATGCGCGCCGGTGGCGTTGTTGGCCAGGCTGCCGCCGACGGTGGCGCGCTCTGCGCTGGCCGGGTCAGGGCCGAGCATCAGGCCGAGGGGCCGCAGGAAGGCGTTGAGGTTGTTGATGACCACGCCGGGCTGCACCCGCACCCAGCGCGCTTCGGCGTTCACGGCTTCGATTTTGTTCAGGTGGGTGGAGCAGTCGAGGATGACGGCGCGGCCAATGGCCTGGCCGGAGAGGGAGCTGCCGGCGCCGCGGGCCAGAAGGGGCGCGCCAGCCTGGGCGCAGACGCTGACCGCGGCCGCGACATCCGCGGCGTCGCGCGGAATCACCACGCCAAGCGGCTCGATCTGGTAGTTGCTGGCATCGGTGCTGTAGAGCACACGGCTGGCGACGTCGAAACGCACCGCGCCGGACACCGCCCGGCGGAGATTGTGCGCGAGATCGGCCTGGGCCGCGGCGGTCATTGAGAAGGTCATGAACGTCCCTCCAGCAAAAGAAGTAAAGATTGACAAAATCATTGTAACATGAGGCGGGCGTTTTTGTCAGATGGCAGGCGGTCGGTGCAATTGCCAAGCATGGGCACGTTTGCTATAATCGGTCTGTGTACCCCTTCTGTAGCCCCTTCTGTAGAGTTCGAGAGGTAAAGGAGCAAGTTCAATCCATCATGGATGTCAAAACCATCGGCATCGTCGGCTGCGGCCTCATGGGGTCAGGGATTGCCGAAGTTGCAGCCAAGAGCGGTTTTCAGGTATTGATTCGTGAACAGAATGAGTCGCTGCTGAAGAAAGGCCTGGGGCGGATCGAGTCCTCCCTGGGGCGCGCCGTGTCCAAGGGCAAGTTGAGCGCCGAGGACAGGGCGGTCGTGCAGGCCAACCTGTCCGGCGGCGTTGGTTTGGATGACGCATTGGCGACATGCGAGCTGGTCGTCGAAGCGGTGACGGAGGAAACCGGTCTGAAGCAGGAGATCTTCCGGGCGCTGGATGCCATCTGCCCGGCGAACACGATTCTGGCGAGCAACACCTCGTCTATTTCGGTGATTGATCTGGCCGCGGTGACGCGGCGTCCCAGCCAGGTGTTGGGGATGCACTTTTTCAACCCGGTGCCGGTGATGCCGCTGCTGGAGCTGGTGCGCACCGTGCAAACCGATGACGCCACCCTGGCGACGGCCCGCGGCGTGGGCGAGCGCATGGGCAAGAAGATGATCGTGGCCAAGGACGCGCCGGGCTTCGTGGTCAACCGCCTGCTGATTCCTTACCTGCTGGATGGCATCCGCGTCTATGAGCAGGGGCTGGCGAGCCGTGAGGATATTGACAATGGCATGGTGATGGGCGCCAATCACCCGATGGGGCCGCTGACCCTGACCGATTTCGTGGGCCTGGATACGACCCTTTTCGTGGCCGATGTGCTGTTTGCGGAGCTGGGAGAGACGCGCTTCAAGGCGCCGACGCTGCTGCGCCGCCTGGTCAGCGCGGGACACCTGGGCCGCAAGAGCGGTCGCGGGTTCTATGATTACAGCGCCTAGCAGGCGATCCGTTTGGCCTCCCGCACGGTGAGAGGCCAACGGGTTTGGCCCTTGATTCCCCGGTAACAAGGCAGGAATTTGCAGCGTCATGGACTTCATCAGATTGGCGCTCCTTCCCGCATGGCACTGACAGCGAATACTTTCAGGAGGACAAGAAATGCGACGACATGGAATGGTGGCCCTGGTCATTTGCCTGGCAGTGGCTGCGTTGGGCGCGGCCGGCACGTCGGGCAGCACACCCAATGCTGCAAGCATCACCCTGGCGCCAAGCCCGCTCACGCTGAACGTCAACGGCGCCGGCAGCGTGGACGTGCAGATCAACAACGCGCAGAACCTGGGTGCGTTCGAGTTCATCATTACGTTCGATCCGGCCGTGGTTCACGCGACCGGGGTGACGCTCGGCCCCATGCTGACCGGCAGCAGCACCTACACGGCCTATCTGCTCGGCCCCCTGTTTGACAACGCGGTTGGCGCGGTGCGCTTTGCGGCCTACACGTTGGGCACGGGCGAGGGGCCGAACGGCAGTGGGGTGCTGGCATCGGTGCAGTTCCAGGGGATGGGGGCCGGCGTCAGCGGGCTGAATTTCACCAAAGTGCGCATCACCGATCGCGTGGCGGTGATTGATGCCGGCGCGACGGCCACCAATGGCTCCGTTGTCGTCGGCTCCGGCTCCGGCCCGCGCATGTGGTTGCCCGTCTTGCGCAAGTAAGCACGACTCAACAGCATCTTTGGCCCTGACCTTGAACAGCACACCCCAGGGTCGGGCGTCGTATGAGTTGCCGGAGCGCGGCGCGTCTATCACGGAGTGGGTTGCCCGGCGTTTGCACAAGACCGATCTGCTCAGCGCGGCCGCCGCTCATCTGCCCCAGGACGTCCCCGCTGCGCTGGCGCATTTTGGACTTTTTGCCGCCGCAGCCTCTGCAAGCTACGGGCCTGCCCGCTACCAGCCGCGCTTCGACGCACCCGGCCGCACCGTGGACGCGACCGACCCGGCGACCGGCGCGGCCACGCAGGTAGTGTTCGAAGGCAGCTCGCCTCACCTGCGCTTTAGTGACCAGATCACGCTAACGGGCGATGGCGAAGTGAGCGGCCATGAGGAGATCACCGGTGCACCTGCAGTTGGCCTGGCTCACCAGGCGATGATTGAGTCTACTGTAAACGGGACATGACGATGAACGATGGCGTGGTCATCTGGCTGCGAGGCGCGGCGCCTGACGCCGTTGCGGCGCTGGCGCACGGGCTGAGCGGCGCAACCGGTTGGCCGGCAGGCGCCGACATGGTATGCATGGTCGCGCCGCAGGCCGGTGAACATCTCTCGGTTTGCGTGGCCCGCGTTGCGGCCATCGTCGGCCGGCAGGGCGTTGCGCTGGGGTTGGCGGTCGGCCCGCTGCCGCCGGCCGGCCAGGTGAACCCAACGGCGGAGCGGGCGCAGCGCGCCGCGGCGCTGGCCGCGGCCGGCGATGTCATCCTGGCTTGGGGTAGCCAGGCTTATCTCGCCGGTGAGTTCGAGAGCGTTGCCGCCGGTTTCGTCAAGCTGATCGAACTGCCCTGAGCGACCGCGTCGGCGTCTTCACAGACCGATCGCGAACATCCGCTCCAGGTCATACTGCGAATAGGCGCGGAACGCAATCAGCGTCTCCGTGCTGTGGATGCCGGTCAGCTTGAGCATGTGCTCCGTCACCAGGCCGGCGATTGCTTCATTGTCTTTGACCCGCGCCACCGCCACCAGATCGACGCGGCCGCCCACCGAGTAGACCTCGGTAACGCCCGGCAGCGCCAACACCTGCGCCGCCACATCATTGACGCGGCCATGCTCGACATTGATCAGAATGATTGCTGTTACCATCCCATTTCCTTTCCTGCCTCGTAACTGCTCAGCCAGGCAGTGAGAATGGTCTCGATAGCGCCCGGAGTGCCCCCCT
>JAYRVL010000406.1:0-1980 GCA_041918575.1 Anaerolineae bacterium
AGGTCGGATACCGTCAGCACGATGTTTTTGATCTCGAGGGCGCGCGCAAGCGCGCCGGATGCGACTGCCCAAAGCAGCGCGGCAACGAACAGCAGCAATGGCCGCCGGGCGATGCGCCTTGAGTCTTGTGTCCCCGCCATGTCATTGTCTCCAGTTGCTGCCGAATGCCGCCTTGTCTGTCAGGGCGTTCCGGCCGCGGCGATTGGCCGCGGCCTTCGCGGTATGGACGATTTCAGCCCCCCTTGCCACCAATGCCGCCCAGCTTGCTTTCCCACTCGGCTTGTTCGATCACCCCATCCTTGTTGCGGTCCATCATGTCGAACAGACGTCCCTGGTAGCCCATGAACTCCTCCTTGGTCACCTTGTGATCCTTGTTGGCATCCATCATGTCCATCATCTTCAGGCTCTGCAGGCTGCGGATGTAGTCCTGGGTGAAGATATTGAAGCCACCCTCGTCGGCATGCAGCGGCGCCGCCAGCACGGCGGCAGCCAGCATCGCGCCGCCCAGAGTCAGAACTTTCGCTTGCTTGAACGTAGTCACGATTTCATCTCCTTCAGTGTTGTTGCCGGTTGATAAAGCCTCACGCGGCGGTCAACCGCCTTCCCGAAACTCCGGGTAAAGCGTCATGCCGCCATCCACATAGAGCGTGGCGCCCGTGACGTAGTCCGAGTGATCGGACGCCAGCCACACGGCCGCCCGCGCAATGTCCTTGGTTTCGCCTACGCGGTAATACGGGATCAGTTTGAGCAGCGCCGCTTCCGCTTCCGCCGTATCCCAGGCCGAGGTGTTGATCGGCGTTCTGATGGCCCCCGGCGAGATCGAGTTGACGCGGATCTTCTTCATCGCCAACTCCTGCGCCATGGTCTTCATGAGCATGGCAACGCCGCCTTTGCTTGCCGCGTAGTTGGCGTGGCCGGCCCACGGTATGACGTCGTGTACCGATGACACGCAGATGATCTTGCCGGTCGAGCACGACAGCTCCGGCAACTGGCCGCGGCGCAGGAATTCACGCACCGCTTCGCGTGCGCACAGGAACTGACCGGTCAGATTGACATCGAGCACCTTGCGCCACTGGGCCAGCGTCATCTCGTGAAACGGCGCATCCTGCTGCAGGCCGGCGTTGTTAACCAGGATGTCGATGGTTCCGTACTCGGCGACGGCGCGGCGAAACATGTCCTGCACCTGCTCTTCGCTGCTGACGTCGGCCTTGATGGCGAACGCCTTGCCCCCGGCGGCGCGGATGTCGTCCACCACCTTCTGAGCGCGCTCGTCTCCCGCCACGTAGTTCACCACCACCGCCGCGCCGGCCTCCGCCAAACCCCTGGCGATTCCTTCGCCGATACCCGAATTGGCGCCGGTGACGATGGCCCTCTGGCCGTCCAGCGTCGTCTCGCGGATATTGGCCTGATGCATGCGCACTTCGCACACGCCGGATGTCGTAGTCATGAGATCACCTATGCCAGAAACTTGCGGCGCAGCAAATGGTCGAGAGACAGCCTGCCCGGTCCATGAAACAGTGTGATCAGCAGCAACAGCCCCCAGTACTGGTGATCCTTGAGACCCGCCGGAGACAGATCCGGGTAGGAAATGGCCGCTACGATGTTGAACACGAACAGTGCCGCCGCAGCAAACCGTCCGCCCAGCCCGAGCACCAGCAGCACCGGCAGGGACAGCTCGGCGGCGGTGCCTGCGTAGGCCGCGACTTCCGGCGACAGCACGGGAACCGCATATTCGTTTTCGAATAGCGCCAGGGTGGTGGACCAGGACGCGATCTTGGTGAGGCCGGACTGGAAGAAGGCGGCGCCAACCAGCACGCGTATGCCCAGATCCAGGACCGGCGCGATCCAGCCCTCGGCGGCGCGCAGCGAAAGTTGCGTCCAGCGCAAGAGACCTCCGCGCGTGTCGGCGGATATGCTCATGCCGCCGCTTCGATTCACTGCGAGATCCATCTCATTCTCCTCAATTGGTAATCGGACCCG
>JAYRVL010000407.1:0-8947 GCA_041918575.1 Anaerolineae bacterium
CACCCTCACACCGGTCAGAGGGGGCGACATTCCAAAGCCCATCACGCCATCGTTCGATGAATGGCTGGCCGGTTTGCACGATCTGCAGCGTGAGCCTCGCTCCTGGGTTCCTGTGATTTCAAGCGGCATGGAGATGCCCGATATCGCTCTCCGTGAAGCCGGTTTATTAGCGCCGTTCTGGATGGGATTGTTGGTCTCCATCAATGGACGAGCCGCGGCCGGCCCTGAATTGCGTCAGTTCCTGGCTCTCCCTGCTCACAGCCAGGCGGCGCAAATTCTCTGGACTCTCCAGCGCGCTGACCCCGCACTCGCGGAACTCCTGCTCCGGATCTGCCGCCTGGGGCAACCACAGCAATGGTATTACCTGGCAGACATCAAGCACCTGCGGCGCTCCACCATCTCGCAACTGTCCGAATGGGCATCCGACCACACGGATCTCCTCAGGAGTCAACTGGCCTGGCCGCTCAGCGTTGGATTGATCTCATTGGCTCAAGCGCGCGATGGCAGTTACCTGTTCGAGATCAGCCGACTACTGGGCGATTGGCGCCAAGCCGGCGCCCAGGCGCAGCCGCCCGCCGCCCATCGCGACGCAAATCGCTTCCTGACGCTGCTGCTGCACGACACCGGGCGGCTGCCAACGCTGGAGCGCGCCTGGCTGGGATCAGTTCTCGCCAAGGGAACCGTCCCCGAGCGAGTCACCAGCCTGCTGACCGCCATGACCACGGCGTCACATATCAAGGTCCAAGTCAATCAGCAGCCTCCCGATGCGCGACAGATCTTGCGGCGTATGCTGGCGACCAGGAATTACACCCTTCAGGGAGCCAGGTCAGATGAACTGACCCACCTGCAGTCCCTGCAAACTGCCGGCCTGGTATTCGCCCTGCCGGCCGGCGCAGAGTGGGGTGTACCGGTGGAACTTGCTGCGGCGCTCCTGGCCTACTTCGAAAACAAGGATCAGTCTGACCAGCAGAGCACCTGGCAGGGCGAGGCGCCCTGGATACGCAACGATGGCCTGTCTGTGCATAGCGACCTGTTAGCCTCCTGGTTGACCCTGACAGACCCCGAATACGATGCGCCCACACCCGCCAACCGCATGCTCGACCCCTATGGCCGGCCCTCTTCCAGCCCCTGGGCGCTGCGCCCCGATGATCAGAAAACCTACTACCACGAATCTCGCTCCACCTGGTTGGCAGGACTAGCGCACTCTCGTAATTGGATGCAAACTTCATCCGACATAACTGCACTCAGGAACAAATCAGTTCTTTCCTTCCTTCGCATGCCCTGGAAGCAGCGTCATTACGAACTACTGCGGACAGCCCACACGATTGCGGCTCAGAATCAGTGCAGCCTGCGCGGCCTGGCCAATGCCCTGCTCAGTCGCCCGGATGGCGACTGGACGCGTCTCAGTTGGCTCTACGAGTTCATGTTGGACAATCCCGCCCTGGCCGGTTACGGCAACTCCTGGAGCAGGCCAACCCCGGAAGGAATCACGAACAACGTCAACACCCGGTTGATCAACCCGCTGCTCTGGCTCGGGCTGCTCGAACTGGCAGCCCAAGAGAGCGGGCCGGTCGCCGTCCGCCTGACCCCCTTGGGGCGTGAACTGTTGCCCATGCCATTCGAGAAGACCGCGGCCAACCCTGGGGACCAAAAACCCATCTCCCCGCAGGTAAAACTGCGCCAGCCAGGCATTCTCAGCATCGAAAATCATCCCGCCGTGGCAGAATTGATCTATCGCGGCGCACGCACCGGCAACATCCTGGCAGTCGGCCACACCTGGGAAATCGAGCTGACGGGTAAGCACCTGCAGCAGGTTTCAGCCAAAAACCTGGCCGAACTGCAGAGGCTCCTCCAACCCTATCGAATCGAAGTGAAAGGCCAGGCATGATACGGGTGTTCGTTCCGATCGAAGAGCGGCACTGGCCGGATGACCCTCCCAGGCGCAAAGGATCAGTCGCTTGAGCACAAAACCACAACAAGACGCCATCGAAGCCCATCTGCAGAGCAAGGTCGTTGCGGAAATGCGCGACATGGCCCGCAAACGCGGGGTCAAACTGCCCACTGGGCCACGAGATGCCATCGTCGAGATCATGGCGGCCAACCTCAGCGATCCTGCGGCCAACCGCGCCGTCATCAACAGCCTCACTCCCGAACTTCGCCAAACGCTCGACCTGCTGGCCTGGAATGGCTTTATGAGATTCCCAGATCTGACAGCGCTGGTGCAGCCGTGGAAGATCGAACGCACGTCCCAAGAAGTGGCGAACGATCTGCACCAACTGGATGTCTACGGCCTGGCTTTCATGCCGTCTCGGACCGGCTACATCATTTCGCCTGCGGTCGCCAATCTGGCGCCGGTCGCCTTGCCGGCGCCCGTTCAGCCCAAGGCGCCTTCTTCTTCCCCTGACGCCGTTGCGCCCCACACCCTGGATACCCTGGTCATCGCCCTGGCCAGCTACGCGATGACGCACCCCATCCGCTTGACGGTTTCCTCACGGTGGGATAAGCCTTTGCCACAGTCGGGCGCAGCGATCACGGCCGTTCGCACCAGGCTCGATCTGCCGGGCGACCTGCTCAGCGCCTTTCCCGACGTGCCTCCCGTCACCTGGGAACTGGCCCTGGCCCTGCTGCTGCACACCCAGATCATGACCACGACGACTACTTCGCCCGTCAATCGCCAAAGCCTTCTGGAATTGGCCGGCCAGGCGCCTGCTGTCCGCCTCAACCGCCTTTTTGCCACCTGGCAGGCGCTGGATTCCTGGGGCGATTGGCGTCTGCTGGGACAGCAGAAACGGATCGAGATGGTCGTGCAGCCGAGTTTCGTGCAGAACCGGCAGATAGTAACGCCAGCCGGACTGGACAGCACCTGCCTGGCCGACCGCGCCACTCTACTGCGCCTGCTCAAACACCTGACTCCTGGTCAGTGGTATCTCAGCCGGGACCTGACGCACGCCATGTCCCAACTGAGTCCCAACTTTCCCAAGTTCTCTCAAGACCCAGCGTGGGGACTTGCCCTGGCGGGCCATACCGCCGCCCTGAGACATGACAGCGACGCCTGGCAGATCGGCCTCGGCGCATTCATCGAACAATGGCTGCATGGCCCCCTGACTTGGTTGGGCGGGCTGGCCTGGCGCGGCGATTTCTTCAGCCTGACCCCGCTGGGCGCCTGGCTGCTCGATCTCGAAACCGCTCCGCCCGCGCTTGCGGCGCCGCACACCGGCCTGCAGGTCATGGACGATGGCAAACTCAAGATCGCTGTTGCCAGCACCGACCAGGAAGCGTGGGGCACCGTGTTCCACAGCGCGGCCCTGGCGCTGGATCAGCCGCAGCCGGCGGCGGATGGCAGCCTCCTGTTCAGGGTGCAGCCCGATTTGCTGGCAATCAGCCTGGACCAGGGCGCCGACCCCGCCGCCATCCTGGCCGGCCTGGAGCGCGGCCTCGGCGGTTCATCTGCGGCGCAGCGCCTGCTGCAGACCGTTCAACATTGGCTCGGCGCCTATGGCCGCATTCGCATCTTCGAAAACATCGCGCGGCTCGACCTGGCAGATGATTTCGCCCTGCAGGAAATCCAGGCTGGCGCGCTGCCCGCGCCGCTGCGCCCACTCACCCGCACCCTGGCCGTCATCCCCGATCAGGCCTTCGACGCCGTGCGCGATGCCCTGATCGCACGCGGCCACACGCCAACCGTCATCAGCGATCCGCCCAAAGAGGAACACGCCTCGCCCGCCGGGACGCACAAAGGGACGGCGCCATGAACCCCACCTTGCTCGACCTTCTGTCACTCGTCAACGAGCAGGTGCTGGACGCCATCCGCCTGGCGCGCCTGGCGCCGCAGCAGTCGCTGCCGGCGCTGGCGCAGCAGCTTGCTGAGCCAGAGGCGATCCAGGCCGCGTATCGAGCCTTGCCCGTGACCGAAAAAACGATCATGGATCGGCTCCTGCTGCGCGGCACCGACCACGCGGCGCCTCTGCAGATCGAGTTGGTGAGCGCAGGGTTGATCGAATCGGATGGTTCGCCGAACGTGCCCGAGCATTTTCGTTACATACCGCATCCGGCGCGATCCGCTTCGCGGCGCTTCAGCGATGTCACCGCACGCCTGTTGACGGCCGGCCTGGTTTTCACCGATAAACCTTCGTTCTTCAGTCCGCAGCCGCTCGATTTTGGCCCAGGAGAAACGCTGTGCGTGCCTGCTGAGGTTCTGAGCGCCCTGCCGCAGCCTGAATCGAAGTTCCAGGTGTTGGACGACAGCGCGGCCAGCACACGGCAGATCGGTCGCGGGAACCTGGCCCATCTGCGCTTTTTTGCCTTGTGGGAGCATCTTTCGCGCCAACCGCTCCGCCTGACGATCCAGGGCGAGTTTCACCGCGTGGACTTGCGCAAAGCCAGCCGGGCGCTGATCATCGGCGGCCAGACTCTGAACGATCGCGAAGCCCAGGAGATCACCGAGTTCTATGCAACACTGGCCACCGGTCTGGGCATTCTGGAGGCAAGGGACGGGTTGCTCGTCAGTTGTCCGGAGCCGAGTTTCCTCGGCCTGCCGCAGGCCGATTTCTTGTTCCTGGCCCTGGAAGCTTTCCATCAGCGCGGGCGACTGGCTGAAGCGCCCGTGTGGGCCGATGATGTGGAGCGGGCAAGAAGGACCGTAGAGGCGCAGCGCGCCCTGTTGAAATTCTTGCGGGTCGTTCCAGCCGGCGTCTGGGTCAGTTTCGATTCGTTCTCACAGCAGGTCAACCTTTGGGCGCCGGAACTGCTGCGCCCGCGCGCGGCGCAGGCCTTGCCGTCTGCGCAAAAATGGAGCAATTACGAACAGCCCTTCATCAAGGAGTCCGTGCAAGGGCCGTTCCATTGGCTGGGCGCATGCGACATTGCCCTGGACGCTGCGGGGCAGGCGATCGCGTTTCGCGTTTCAGCCGACGGCCTGGCGACTCTTCTGGGCGTCGCGCCGCAGGAGACATCTACACCCGGGCTGATCGTGGTGCAGCCAACTTTTCAGGTCGTTGCCTTGCCGCGGCTCGATTTTCGGTCGCTCATTCAGCTCAGCGCCTTTGCCGACTTGACGCGGTTGGCCGAAGCGCCAGAGTTCAAGTTGACCAAGTCCAGCCTGTATCGAGGCGCGCAGGCCGGCCTGACGCTGGAGCAGATCGTTGATTTGTTGCAGCAATGGAGCCGCAGCCCGCTGCCCGGCAACGTGCAGCGCGAGATGGAAGAATGGGTCGGCCGCCATGCGCGTGTCACGCTGCGCCGCTCCGCGCCCCTGTTGCAGACCGAAAGTGAAGCGCTGCTCAACCATCTGCTGGCCGATCCGGCGCTTGTCCCCTTCTTCGGGCACAGGCTGGCGCCCACCGTCGTGGAGTTAGCCCTGGACAAAGCCCACAGCCCGGGGCTGCTCTGGCGCGAACTGCTGGCGCACGGGGAATTGGCCATGCAGATGCCGCCGGCTGCGCCTGTGGGCGGTTGGCAGGCAACAGCCGAAGGCGGCCTGCAGTCTGCGGCCGCTCTACCAGACCCTCTCTGGCTGCCGCTGCTGCAGCGGGTAGCAACGCCCGGCGCTGCCACTAATGAACAACCGGCCAGGGTTTGGACCATCACCGCGGAGAAGTTGAAGGCAGTGGTGGGCAACAGCGCCGATCCCGCGCCATTCCTGGCGCTGTTGCAGCAGTTGGTGCCAGGTCCGCTGCCAGTCGAGTTGGTTCAACGCATCGAACGTTGGGCGCGCCCGCCGGAAAAGGCCGAAGTGGGTCGAGTCACGTTGGTCAAGGCAAGCACCGCGGAACTGGCTCGCCAGCTCCTGGCCGACCGCAACCTGCGCGGTGTGCTCAAAGCGCTGCCCGGCGCAGACATCACCTGGCTCGTTGTCAAAGAAACTGCGCTTCCCCGCGTGCGCGCCCGCCTGGCGGAATGGGAAGTGATCGTCAGCGAAGGGGTGTGGGATTAGGCCCAGATCAGAACTCGTCTTCGTCGAGCGCCGCGACCAGCGGCTGGGCGACCAGTTCACGCCAGGCGGCGAGAATCGTTTCATCGGCCATGTTCGCCAGGAGACGATCGGTCACCAGACCGGGATCGCACTTGAGTGCAGGAAATGCCAGCAGGAGCATGGCGATGTCGCGCCAATCGGTTCCGGCCTTGGGGCTGCTGCGGCGCCGCGCGTAAGCCGTGACTTTGCTGGCAAGCAGCTCGACGGGCGCGATGACCTGAACGCCGGCAAGTCGTTCGATCGCGGGCAAGGTTTTCACCGCGCGTATATCAACCAGGTGACGATTGCCGGTTTTCTGCACCTGGTAGAGCCGGAAGCCGCGACCGCCGGCAACCTCACGAACGCGCACGGCGATGTGAAAGCGCTGCGCCAGGTGAGATCGCAGTTCTTCGGCCAGTTTGGCTGGGTGCGTCGCTATGAGGACAATGTCCTGGGTCATGCGCGGCTCATGCACATAGGCGTTGACTGCTTGCGCGCCGAACACAGCGACATCATTGCGGTCACGCAGAAAATCAAGCACTGCCGCATGAATCGTCGCCAGCGGCAGCGGTTCGGCCGTGACGTATTCGCGCAACAGCAAAGCACCCGCGTTCAGCGCAGGCTCGTAGGTGATAGCGGGGGTGGCAAGATCAGCTGTCATGGTGACCCAAACCCCTTCGATGGCTCTCTTCCGGCAGCAACACGACCAGAACGCGGTCATTCTACCACGAGTCTACGCACGCCGCAACACGGCCAGGAGAACCTTCAGCCGGCATGGTTACAGCATCTCCTGGAATTCGTCAACCCCAGAAGAAATCGCGACCGACATGTGCCGTGGGCATCACAGAGGCAGCGCCAACAAACCCTTTTGGTACAGTGTTCCGACCAGGCTGAGCGCCGGCTGGCCGAAGTCCTGCGCCAGAGTGCGTAGGGTCGTCTTGCCGTTGAATGCAGCAAGCAGCGGTTGCGCGTCGGGGCGCAGCGACACCACCGCGTTGCCGGCCAGGAGCACAAAACCAAATTGCTCCACACGCAGTCGGTAGCGCGGTTCGGGTTTCATGTCCGGATGCAATTTCAGGAGGGCCGGCAGGCGCGGCGCCGCGTGCAGCGGAATGGCATCACCGATCAGCGGGTCTTTCTCCAGCCCCAACTCCATCGCCACCGCCCGGCAGCCTCCGTGGCAGGTGCTGAAGACACCGCACTCATGGCATTGAGCGGGTACGGCCTCGCGAAAGGCTTGCATTTCGTGCGAATGCCAGGCTGCGGCCAACGGCTGCGTGAGCAGGTTACCAGCCAGGATATAGGAGTGATTGCACGGCCGCAGATTACCCCACGGGTCAACCGTGGCGTAGGCCACACCGGCCAGGCAGCCGCTCGATGAGTTGGGCGTCAGGCACTGCGGCACGCAAATGCCAAACTGCGCTGGCCGTCCGGCGGCTTTCAGGCGATCAATCAGGTTGACGGCTCGGATCAGCTCCTGCTTCGATAGATCGCTGCCGGGTAGAGGCGCTCCCAGGTAGCGATTGAAAGTGACATGGCGCGCGCCCAACGCCAGCGCCAGATCCATGATGGCGGCCAGCGCATGTTGATTGGCCTGGGTCAAAACGGTGCTGGTGGTGACCGGGATGCCGCGAGCGACCGTCAATCGAATATTCTCCACAGTTTCTGCGAACGAGCCGGCCACACCGCTGAACTGCTCGTGCTCAGCAGCCGTGTGGCCGTGCAGCGAGATCACGAGGCCGGTCAACTGCGGCGCCGCGGCCAGGAAATCAAGCAGAATCTCCGGCTGCCGCCAACGACCGTTTGTGAAAAGCGAAAACTCGATGCCCCTATCGGCGACGGCGCGCACGATCGCCGCGAAATCTGGATGCAGCGTGGCTTCCCCGCCGGTCAGCTTGATACGGCTGGCGTGCGGCGCGATCTGGTCGAGCACCGTGGCCCACTGCGCCGCGTTCAAGGGCCGGTGGCGGAGCTGACCCCGGCGGGTTTGTTTATCGTCAATGAAGACGTTATAACACCCCGGGCAGCGGTTGTTGCAAGCCGGAGTCAACTCCAACGAATAGAGCACCGGCGCCGACAGCGTGTGAATCACGGGATTGCCTCGGCGGCGCCTGGGGCAACGATGAGATCCGAATCGCTGCCGCAGGCGCCGCAATTCGAATCGAACGCCGGTTGAGACAGATCAGGCCGCGCCGCCGCCGCCTCATCTAACTCAACCGGCAGCAATGGCGCCCCTGCGCCGGAATCGAACAGCTCGATAGTCAGTCTCATGGCGAGGAGAGCAGAAGGCGTCTCCCATTCAGACGTATTGCTCATTGCACAGCTTCCTCCTCGCTCAGGCCGGCTATATCTTCGATGACAAGTAGGAGACGCTTGGGAACGACGTTGTAGGTCTGGCCTACGCGTTGAACGACGTCACGCAGGTGATCGAGCCGCTCACCCTTCAGCGGGCGGATACGACGATGAACCGCCGCCAGAGTCTCACGCAGGCGCGGGGCAACGTCTGAGAATTTCTCGAAATAGGCGACCGAGATGACGAATTCTGTCATCATTTGCTCAAGCAAGAGATCCTTGCCCGCGCCCGTCAGCGTCTCGTCCAGGCCCTTGGACGTCCAAATGGCCCGCTGCAGGTGCAGTTTGCCCAGGGCCAGCCAGTATTCATCAATTGGATCATCTATCTTGCCAAAACCGCCCGACTGCAGCCGATACTCCGGTGGTATCGCTTGTTCGATACGCGCCAGCCATTCTCGTGCCGTGGGTAAGTCGCCGCTGTCGGCGTAGGTCTGGGCCAGGTCGTCGTAGGTGTCGAGCGCCTGGCGGGTCAGTCCAAAACTGTCAGCAATGTCGGCCGCCTGCAGTTGCAGCGCAATGGCCTGGGCGCGCTTTGCTTTTGCATCTACCGGCGACTGGCCGATCGTTTTTAGGGCGAAGGCCCAGTCGGTATAGGTATCGGCCAGCTCATTGAGCGCCTGCCAGCGACGCATCGGTTCCTTGACC
>JAYRVL010000408.1:0-1711 GCA_041918575.1 Anaerolineae bacterium
CCTGCTGCTGGCCGGCCTGCGCATCCTGCACGAGCAAGAAATGGCGGGCGAAAGTCCGGCGGCCGCGCTGCGGGTCGTGTTTGACGGCGATGGCCCGTTTCGCAGCAGCCTGCAGGCGCAGGCCGCGGCCAGGGGCCTGGCGTCCGCGGTCGAATTTAGCGGCGCCTTCGACGACCTGGCGCCCATCATGCAGCGCGCCGACATCATCGCCCACCCCACGCGCAACGATGGCCGCTCGGTCAGCGTGCTCGAAGCGATGGCCTGGGCCAAACCGGTCGTCGCCACGCGCGTCGGCGGCCTGCCGGAGCTGATCGGGGACGGGGTCAACGGCCTGCTGACGCCGCCGGACAGCCCAGCCGCCCTGGCCGCCGCGCTGCGCCGCCTGGCCCAAGACCCCGACCTGCGCCGGCGCATGGGACAGGCCGGCCGTGCGCGCTTCCTGGCCGGCGACTTCACCGTCGCGGCCATGGTCAAGGCCACCCTGGCCGTCTACCGCCAGGTCATCGCCCAGACATCCGCCGTCGGGTCTCATCCATGACTTCACCACCTCACCTGGTTCTGCTGGTGCTCGACTCTGTGCGCGCGGCCAACACCACCTTTCACGGCTATGACCGCCCCACCACGCCGTTCCTGGCGCAGTTGGCCGCCCGTCACCGGGTTTTCCACAATGCCTACGCGCCCGGCAACTGGTCCGTGCCGTCGCACACCTCGATGTTCACCGGCCTCTATCCCAGTGAGCACGGCCTCAGCTTCGATCCGCGCCACGCCGACCGGCAGTTGGCGCCGGAGGTGGCCCAACTGCCCACCCTGCTGGCCGCGGCCGGCTACACCACCCACGCCCTCACGCAAAACGTGCTGGTCAGCCGTGAAACCGGCCTGCTCGACGCGTTTGGCCGCCAGGTGGACTACTGGGATGGCAGTTGGCGCCCCCGCTACCGCCGCACCCTCCCCAACCGGGCCTGGAACTTCTGGGTTGACCGCGTCCGCCGCCAGCCCTTCCCCTACCAGCGCGGCTGGAGCACGCGCAGCGGGGACACCCTGGGCGACATCCGACGCACCCTGACGGACGCGACGGGGCCGGCCTTCGTCTTCGCCAACCTGATGGACGCGCACATGCCGTACACCGCGCCGCTCTCCATCGTGCGCCGCTTCGTTGCTGGCGATCCCTGGCAGCACAGCAACCGCTACCGCGACATCCGGCCGCTGGAGCACAACCGCCTGCTGCTCACCGTAGATCCGGAGGATCAGCGCCAGAAGATGGCGCTCTACGACGCGGCTATCTGCCACCTGGACGCCTGCCTGCGCCGCTTCGTCGGCGATTTGCAGCGCAGCGGCCTGCTCGACCGCGCCATCCTCATCATCACGGCCGATCACGGCGAAATGTTCGGCGAGCACGACAACATCGTCGGGCATGGGCCGCGGCTCTACCAGGAGCTGATCCATGTGCCGCTGATCCTGATTCACCCCGACCTCACCGTCCCCACAGTCGTGACGCGTCCGGTCAGCCTGGTGGACATCTTCCCCACCCTGCTGGCGGCCGCGGGCGCTGATGGGACGCCGCAGGCCGCGGCGCAGTTCTCCGGCCTCAGCCTGCTGGCGACCGCCGCGGACCGGCCCGCGGTCATCAGCGAGTACGCGGGCCAGTCGGACGCGGAGGCCGCTCAGCGCGTGGCCGACAGCCCGGCCCTGCACGAACGCAGCCATGTTGGCA
>JAYRVL010000409.1:0-2276 GCA_041918575.1 Anaerolineae bacterium
GCGCTTGATGGTTGCCCATTTGCTATGACCGGACATGACACTCCCCTGTGTTTCAAGTAATCAACCTGAACCGCCTCTGTCACATGGTCAGGCTGAAACAGAGTAATTATAACACAAATTTGGCAAACGTTGGATTCATGCTGCAAGCGGGAAACAGGCTTCATTTTTTCGCTGATTTTCGCCGATTTTCGCCGGTTTTCGCCGGTTTTCGCCGCAGTTTCATCGAAACAAACAAGCGCAATTCGCGCCCGCTTGCAGGAAAGCGCCACCCTGCCGGTCACGCACGGCTGCGCACGTGGGTTTCGACGGCGCGAATGAAGCCGAGGAAGAGCGGTCGCGGCGCAGTAGGCCGTGACTTGAACTCTGGATGGAACTGGCAGCCCAACATCCAGGGATGATCGCGCAGCTCGGCAATCTCCACCAGGCGACCGTCGGGCGAAAGGCCGCTGAATACCAACCCGGCCTTTTCCAGGATGGCCCGGTACGCGTTGTTGAACTCGAAACGATGACGATGGCGCTCCATCACCGTCTCGCACTGATACGCCTCGGCCGCATGCGTGCCTGGCGTCAGGTTACACGGATAAACTCCCAGGCGCATGGTCCCGCCCATGTCCTCCACTGCCCGCTGATCTGGCATCAGGTCAATCACCGGCACGCGTGTGATCGGGTCGAACTCCACGCTGTTCGGTTCATCACTGTCGAAGATATGGCGGGCAAACTCGATACAGAGCACCTGCATCCCCAGGCACAACCCCAGGTAAGGCACTTTGTGCTCACGCGCAAAGCGCGCGGCCACAATTTTGCCCTCGATGCCGCGATAGCCAAAACCGCCCGGCACCACAATGCCATCCACGCTCTCCAGCAGATGCAGACTGCGCCCCTTTTCCAGGTCTTCCGAGCTGATCCAGACGACCTCCACGCCGTAGCCCAGCGCCCAGGCCGCGTGCAGCAGCGACTCGCGCACACTCATGTACGCATCTTCCAACTGGATGTACTTGCCCACCACCCCGATCTTGAGTATGGGTTTGTCGGCGCGGGCACGCGCCACCAGCGCCCGCCATGCCGCCAGGTGATCGTCCTGCGCCGCGACCACCGCCTGGGCAAAACCGAGCCGGCTCAGCACAAAGCGCGCCAACCCGGCCATTTCCAGCTCCAGCGGCACCGCGTACACCGTGTCGGCCGTCACCAGGGGCGCCACAGCCTCCACGTCCACATCGCAGAACAGGGCAATTTTCTCCCGCAGGCTGTCCTCCACGGGATGATCGGAACGGCAGACGATCACATCGGGCTGAATGCCGATGCTGCGCAGTTCGCGCACGCTGTGCTGCGTCGGCTTGGTCTTCAACTCGCCAGACGCCGCCACGTAGGGCAGCCAGGTCACGTGCAGATAGAGCGCGTTGTCGCGCCCCACATCCTTGCGCATCTGGCGTATCGCCTCCAGAAATGGCAGGCCCTCGATATCGCCCACCGTGCCGCCCACCTCCACGATGATAACCTGCGCCTCACTCGCCTTGGCCACCGCCACAATGCGGCGCTTGATCTCATTGGTCACATGCGGAATGACCTGGATCGTGCCGCCCAGGTAATCGCCGCGGCGCTCGCGACCGATGACCTCCGCGTAAATCTGCCCCGAGGTCACATTGCTGGCGCGACTCAGATTCTCATCAATGAAACGCTCATAATGCCCCAGATCCAGGTCGGTTTCCGCGCCATCTTCGGTGACAAAAACCTCGCCATGCTGATAGGGCGACATGGTGCCTGGGTCCACATTGAGATAGGGGTCCAGCTTCTGGATCGAAACCGTGACCCCGCGGCTCTTCAGCAGCCGCCCCAGGGCGGCCGCGGTGACGCCTTTGCCCAACGAACTGACGACCCCGCCGGTGACAAAAATATAGTTGGTCATAGAAAACGCACTCTCACTCCTCGTTCCAAACGAAAAAGACACGGAGCCGAATCTCCGTGTCTTTAGGCGGCGTTGAAGAAGCGGATCGCTTTCATCTCTGCCATCGCTTCCATTCCTGCCATGTCCGCCATGTCCGCCTCCGCCGTGTCCGCGCCGCTGATCTTGTTCGCCTGCTGCGCCTTGTTGGGCGCTGATTCTGGGCCGCAACCGCCCTGCCTGCCGCTCATACTTCCAAGTATAGCCCAACATCGCCAGATGTCCAAAGTACATCTGCGTCACCGCGTGACTGCTCAGCGTGCCGCCGCAGAGCGATTGAAATCGCGCCAGTGGGCGCCAACAGCGCCAGTGGGCGCCAACAGCGCCAGTGGGCGCC
>JAYRVL010000410.1:0-3536 GCA_041918575.1 Anaerolineae bacterium
ATTGGGCAAGCGGATCTTGTGAGCGGAGGTCGCGATGACCGATGAGTTCCCATTATTTTCAGGCGGGGGTGAGATTGTCTGGCGGCCATCGGCCGCGGTGATCGCGCACAGCCGGCTGCAGCAGTTCATGAATCAGCGCGGTCTGCGTTCGGTGGAGGAGCTGCACCGGCGCTCGACCGAGGATGTGGGCTGGTTCTGGGAAGCGGTGCTGGCCGAGCTGGGCATCGAGTTCTACCATCCCTACCGCCAGATCATGGATGCGAGCCGCGGCATCCAATGGCCGGTGTGGTGCGTGGACGGTGTGATGAACATCGTTCATAACTGCCTGGATAAATGGCAGAGCACAGACACAGTCAACCGCGCGGCGCTGCGCTGGGAAGGCGAAGAGGGCCAGGTGCGCGTGCTGACCTACGGGGATCTTTTTCGCGAGGTCAACCGCATGGCCGCGGGGCTGCGGGCGCTGGGCCTGGGCAAAGGCGACGTCATCGGCCTGTTCCTGCCCATGATTCCCGAAGTGGTGATTGCCCTGCTCGCCATTGCCAAGATCGGCGGCGTCATCCTGCCCCTCTTCTCTGGCTATGGCGCGGGCGCGGTGGCCAGTCGCCTGGCCGATGGCGAAGCAAAGGCGCTTTTCACGGCCGATGGGCTTTGGCGCCGCGGCCGCGTGGCGCCGCTGAAGGCCGTGGCCGATGAGGCGCTCCAGCATGCGCCCAGCGTGCAGCACGTCATCGTGGTCAACCGGACGCAGCAGGAAATCCCCTGGACCGCCGGCCGCGATCACTGGTGGGCGGACGTGGTGGCCGGTCAACCGCAGCAGGCGCCAACCGAGCGCACTCTCGCCGAAGACATGGTGATGCTGATCTACACCTCCGGCACGACCGGTCGGCCCAAGGGCGCGGTGCATACGCACTGCGGGTTTCCCATCAAATCGGCGCAGGACATGGCCTTTGGCCTGGATGTTCATGCCGACGATACGGTCTACTGGATGTCGGACATGGGCTGGATGATGGGACCGTGGCTGGTCTTTGGCACGCTGCTGCTGGGCGCCACCATGCTGCTCTACGACGGCGCGCCCGATTTCCCCGGCGTGGACCGCACCTGGGCGCTGGTCAGCCAGCATGGCGTCACCGCGCTCGGCGTCTCGCCCACGCTCATTCGCAGTCTGCGGCCGCACGGCGCGGCGCCGGTCGAGCAACACGATCTTTCCACGCTGCGCCTGGCCGGCTCCACCGGTTCGCCCTGGGACCCAGAATCGTGGCTGTGGTTCTTCGAAACGGTGCTGGAAGGGCGCAAGCCGATCATCAACTACTCCGGCGGCACCGAAATTTCCGGCGGCATCGTCATGGGCCATGTGCTGGGGCCGCTCAAGCCCTGCGCGTTCACCGGGCCGGCGCCGGGCATGGCGGCCGATGTGGTGGATGACCAGGGCCGCTCCGTGCGCAACCAGGTGGGTGAACTGGTGGTGCGCCAGCCCTGGATCGGCATGACACGCGGCTTCTGGCGCGATCCGCAGCGTTACCTGGACACCTACTGGTCGCGCTTTGCGGACGTGTGGGTGCATGGCGACTGGGCCGCGGTGGATGAGGATGGCCTGTGGTACATCCTGGGGCGTTCGGACGACACGATCAAAGTCGCGGGCAAGCGCCTGGGGCCGGCCGAGATCGAGTCGGTCCTGGTTCGCCACCCGGCCGTGATCGAGGCGGCCGTCATCGGCGTGCCGCACGAGATCAAGGGCCAGGAGGTGGTCTGCTTCTGCGTGTTGCGCCCGGAACAGGAACCCAGCGAAGCTCTGCGCCAGGCGCTGCAAACGATGGTGATTGCGGAGATGGGCAAGGCCCTGCAGCCCAAGGCGATCAAGTTCGTCAGCGCGCTGCCCAAGACGCGCAACGCCAAAGTCATGCACCGCGTCATCCGCGCCGCGTACCTGGGTCACGACCCCGGCGACCTGTCATCGCTGGAGAATCCCGCGACGGTCGAGGCGATCAAACACGCGGTGTAGAGGGCATCGCGTACAGAAAATGAGCTACATTCTGGATGGAGGGTCGTATGCCCACACTCTCGATGTTTTATGGTATCATTGTTCGCATGTATTGTGCTCCGAGTGAACATAATCCCCCGCATTTCCACGCCTACTACAACGAGTACAAGGCAACGATAGCCTTGGATACTCTGGAAACCGTGGAGGGATGGCTACCCAAGAAGCAGTTCCGGCTAGTTCAGGCATGGGCGGAGTTGCACATGGAGGAGTTAAGGGCGGATTGGAATCTGGCCATGAACGGGGAGACACCTTACAAGATTGCCCCTCTACAGTAATTAGGAGTCTGTACTATGTACGCTGGAGTTGCCGAAGTTCATGCTACAAACGATTACAAACTGGTATTGACATTCGACAATAACGAACGCCGGTTGTTCGACATGACGCCGTACCTGGACGTTGGCCGGTTTGCCGAACTCAAGAATATCGAGGCCTTCAAGCAGGTCAGCGTCTCGTTCGATACAATAGAATGGGAGAACGACTTGGATCTGGATCCGGAGTTCCTGTACGAGCACAGCACCATCCTGGCGGAGCCGACACCGATCGTTCAACGAAATGGGCAAGACACAGATGACGCGCGTGGTGTCCAGGAGAAGGTCATGGCGGGCTGTGATGGCTGAGGTTCAGGACATGACGATTCGAGAAGGTGGCGATGTCGTCATCGCCAAAGACAATGTGCCGTTGGTCAGGCCCGTTCCCGTCAAGTCGCGCCGTAAACGCCGCATTGCCAATTTGCACAAGGGCGCCATGCGGATGCATGCTGATTTCAATGATCCCTTGCCCGAAGATTTCGCTGTCGGTTTACCCGGTCACAATTTGCATCCTACTAAGCCTGTTTTCAACATAGAACAGATGTTTCTATACAACAGCTTGTGGTCATTGGCAAATCGCACACAACCTGTAGGAACAGTCCTGTTTCGCTCAAACGTTCTACGCGACGGCTTGTGGCAAGTGCCTGATGACCTACTACCCATTGGGGTGTCGAAAACAGGCTAAGTTATGTCAAAAAAACTATGAGAATCTCCTTCCAAGAATGGCTTGAAACACAAGATCTATCTTATGAAGCTACAGTACGACGCACAAGCATTTCCGAGGCCGAAACGCTAGAGGAGATTGCTGAGTTTTGGGATACGCACAGTCTAGCCGACTACTGGGGCCAGACGCATGAGGTAGAGTTCACGGTGAGGGCGACGCGCCGGCCGCGCGTAACGTTGGATCCAGATCTCTTCATTCGGATTGAAACCGAAGCGCGTAAACGTGCCCTCTTGCCAGAGACGCTGGTCAACTTGTGGTTGCTCGAAAGGCTGCAACTGGCTGCGTGATGGGCGAGATTGCGCCTGTCTCGGGCCGTGACATTTGGATTGCCCACAAACGAGAAAAGTCCCGACTCCAGGCTAGGAGTCGGGACTTTCCGTATGTTGGGCGCTGTGACTGCTCAATGAGGCGCTGAGCCACTCGCTCGCTCGCTGCATCGCGACAGCAGCGGGCGAGCGAGTGAATC
>JAYRVL010000411.1:0-4449 GCA_041918575.1 Anaerolineae bacterium
AAGGGCGAGATCACCTTCGACTCGCAGGCCCGCTTGCAGACGACCGTCGCCGCCTGCAGCGGGCGCCTGACCCTGCCCGGTCACCTGGCCGCCTCGGAGCGCCAGCGCGTGAAGGCGTATCGCAGCCGCTTTCGCATCCCGGCGACTGCTGATCTGAGCTTTCGCGGCGGCTTTGCGCTGCTCAAGGGGCGCTTCACCGGCAACGTGAGCGTTCTTGCCAACGCCGAGCGGCACGGGCACATCCTGCGCTTGCAGGGTCGGGTGCAGGACGTGCCTTTTCTCAGCGAAACCCACACGCGCGACGCCACGCGTTGGGATCTTGTGGCCGACTACACGATTCCCGGCATCACAGGGCTGCCGGTGCGCCTGCTGCCGCACCTGGTGGAAACGCACAATGAGCGCACCCTGGCCGTTGAGCTGCAATGGGATGATTTGGACGGCCTGAGCGAGGTGCAGATGGACAGCTTGCGTTTGGAAGCGCCGGCTGCCTGGGGCGCTATCATCCGCGCCAGCGACGGCGCGCTCACGCACGTGGCGGAGGCCGCAGATGCCGGCGCCGTGCGCACGCTCACATGGCACGCGCCGCCCCTTGATCACCAGCAGCGGCAGTTGCGGCGCCGTTTTTTCGAGGTGCAGTTGCAGCAAAGCGCCGCCCCATCGGCGGTTTTGCGCGGGCAGATAACAATGACCTGGAAGGGCGCCTTTTCGCGCCTGGAGGGGATCGGCCTGTTCTTCCCGCTGGGCCGGTCGGATACCCGCGGCGGGCTGAAAGTGCAGAGCAAGGTGGAGGCGAGTTTCGCCTTGAGCCTGGCCGGTTTGCGCTACCAGGAAGTGCGCCATGTGCCGGACGCAGCCAATCACCCGCGCGATCGCGACAAGAACAGCCTTGTGTTTTCCAGGGAGATAGCAGCCAGCCAGGACCTGGTGATGGATCTGATCGAGTCGCTCGTGCAAGCGGGCTATGAAATGCGGCGGGCGGTCGAAGCAGCGCCGCAGGGCGACAGCCGCCGCGGAGTCTCGACGCGACGCTGGGATGTGACTGGCCGCAGTTATGATGGCGTCTGCGCGGTAGATTTTCACGTGGCGGTGAGCGGCGAAACGGGCAGATCGCCTGTGACTCAGGCTCAAGTCACCGCGCGCGGATTGCATACCCATGAGGCCGGCGAACGCGCAGTCGAACGCACCTGGAAGCGGTTGTGCGCATTGGTTGCAGAGACGCTTGGACGACACATACCCAGGGCATTGGTCATCACCGGCGCGCCGGCCGACGCCCCGCCGGAGCTGATCTCCGAAAGCCGACCTGACATGGATGACCTGATCGCCGTCGTGTTGGATCAAATCGCGCAGGGCAGGCTGCTGGAAGGGAACAGGGTTGACCAGCAGCAATTGCTGGCAGCGCCGGCAACAACCAGCGGCGAACCGCCGCCTGAATAGACTGCAGAGGTCGCAATGACACTCGAATGTGCCGTGTGCAATACGCCGGATGGCAAGGATGGGAAGGCCCTGGATGCGGTTTGCCATCATTGCGGCAAACCGTTGTGCCAGGAGCACCGCATCTTGATCTTGGACGAGCAGTTCGCCAACAAAGGCGCGCCGGCGCCGCGCACAGCCTATCACTGCTCAGCCTGCCGCAGGGCGCAGCACCCGCGCAGTCATGTGCTGCGGCCGCTGCGCCCCGTGACTGCCGGGCGCAGCCTGTGGCCGCGGCTGCGCAAGCGGCTGAAGCTGCCCTGGAAGCGCAAGGCCCGCCCCAAGCGCTGAAATCGGAGTTACAATCATGTCCACCTCATCATCATCATCATCACCGACGTCGCGCTATCGCGATACCTACCGTGCGGACGAACTGCGCCTGATTGCCAGCCTTGTCTTGCGCGGTGAATCGCTCGGCTTCGTCGGCATTGCCGGCATCGGCAAGTCGAACCTGGTCAACTCCGTGCGTGACCCCAAACGCATGGCCGCTTACCTGGGAGCAGCGGCCGGTTCCGTGCATTTTGCCTGTGTGGACGCCACGACCTGGCAGAAGACCCCGCTAAGCCTGTGGACGCTGATGGCGACCAGCCTGGAAGCGGTGACGCCGCAATGGTCGTTTGCCGCGGCGGACAGCGCGCCGATTCCCTTTGCCGAAGAAGAGCGCGCGCTGCAGCGCCTGCGCAACCGCCTGCGCGTGGTCTGCCAGGAAAAACAGCAGCAGGTGGTTTTCGTGCTGGATGATTTCGACGCGGCCTTCGAAGCTGGGCCATTGGTGATGCTGGAGCAGTTGAATTCTCTGCGCAGCGACGGCCACCGCGGGCGTCTGAGCTACCTTGTATTTAGCAAGCGCCTGCCCCAGGTACTCGGACGCC
This sequence comes from Anaerolineae bacterium, assembly GCA_041918575.1. Taxonomy (GTDB): domain Bacteria; phylum Chloroflexota; class Anaerolineae; order SSC4; family Amarolineaceae; genus Amarolinea. Next base: position 2,343 of record JAYRVL010000411.1, read on the forward strand.
ATCACAACCTGGAGACGGGCTGCAAGTTCTACGATCTCTTATGCCAGCACATCTACGCGCTGGAACCGTACACGGCCAGCGATGCCCACCAGATGCTGACCTACCTGAACGTCAGGGCCGGCCGGCCGCTGGCGCATAAAGACCTGGCCGTCATCGGGGGGCTGTCCGGCGGTCACAGCGGTCTGCTCAAGATCCTGTTCAACCTCTGGAGCCAGGAAGGTTGTCCGGCCACTGAGCGCGACGCCTACTTTGCCGGCAAGGCCGACGTGCAGAAGGAGTGCGAACGCGTCCTGGCCGGGCTGCATGAAGCCGAACGCCAGACGGCCGTGCAGGTGGCCCAGAACCGACCGGCGGACCCGGCCCTGGTGGACCACCTGGCCCGCCGCGGCCTGGTCGTCAACGCCAGCCCGCCCACCTGGTTCAGCCCGGTCATGGCGCATTATCTGCGAATGCGGAGTACAACTGCGCAAGGATAACAGGGAGGCGAAGTATGGAGACCTATCAAATCATTCTGATTGTATTCGTACTGGTGGTAGGCGCGTTTATCATCTACGCAAAGCCTAATCTGCAGTTCGTGCCACAGGAAAAACGCCTGGTGATTTATCGCGCAGGTCACTTTCACAACATCGTTGGCCCCGGGCCTGTGCTGCTCTGGCGTCTCGTTGACACTGAGGAGCGCACCATCAATGTACGGGAGCAGCCCAATATCTACACGATAGAGAGCCTTTTCATCTACGGCGTGCCAATAGCGCTGACTTTCTCGATCTGGTCAGCCTTCGATCCTGTGCAGGCGACGGGCAACGACCGCGATCAACTGATTCGCCTGGTCGTTTTTAGCGATCATGAACGACAGTCGCAGATGCTCCTGATGCTGCGCAATATCCTTGTGCAAGAACTGGGCGCCATCGAACTGGCGCATCCATTGCCGGCGACGGCTTCCATCGGGGAGAAGCTCCTGCCCATCATTCCCGGCCTGCCCATTTGCAATGGAATGCTGGAAAGAACGCGCACCCGCCTGCAGACCGACATGCGCACGATTGGCTTTGTTCTCAACCCAGCCCGGCCGATTCTGATTACCGGCCTCAAGCCGCCGGAGTCGGTCAGTAAAGGCTTCGATCGCGAACGCGTCCTGTCTTTTCTGCGGCCGCAATTTCCCAACCTGCCTGATGATGTGCTGGCGCAGCTCTACACCTCTATCGAGAAGCTCGATCTACCAACCTTGCAGCGCTTTGTGGTGCAGAATGAGGGCAATCTCAGCACACGCATCGAGCAGCGCACAGAAAACGCACAGGGTGGGCAAACGCGCATCACCATGCAGACGCCCCTGCCCGGCGAGGCAGCTCAGGCGCCCAACACAGCCGCGCGACCGCCGGTCAGCGCGACCCCGGCTCCACCCCGCTCTGCGCCTGCGCCCTCCCTGGCGGCCGATGAGCTGCGCGCCGGCGACTTGACGGTGTTGAAGCGCGTGCCGCGTGCGTCCGATCAACGCCGGGCCGCGTGAGGGATTGGAGACCGGAGATCGGAGATCAGGGATCGGAGACCGGAGAACGGAGAACGGAGATCGGAGATCGGAGACCGGGGACCGGGGACCGGAGACCGGAGAGCGGAGAGCGGAGACCGGAGATCGGAGATCAGGGATCGGAGATCGGAGATTGGGTCGGGGCTAATGGTTGTCCAGCCGCTGGCAGAGGCGGGCGGCGGAGAGCAGCGCCTGTTGGTGATAATCGCGCATGAAATCGAAGCGCAGCAGGTTGAGGGTGGCCAGAAGCAGGCTGGCGTTGTACTCGGCCATGTCGTCACTGACGCCGTTGAGGCTGGCCGCCAGGCGGCGCAGATGCGCCAGTGTGTGCAGCGCCTTGCTCTGGCTATGAGCCGTGGGAATTCTGAGATGGCCGAGCTGCGTCTGCTTGAGCAGCACATCGTCCAGGTCACGAAAAGCGGTCAGGTCTATACAATTCGCCAGGTTGAACTTGATGGCCGTCTCCAGGACTACCGCGTCACGTAGGATGTGGTTCCAGCCCGTGCGATAGAAATCAATCAGCCAGGTATGATCTTCGTCGGTGACCAGGATGTTGCGCTCGTTCAAGTCGCCGTGCGTGACGGTGCG
>JAYRVL010000412.1:0-6714 GCA_041918575.1 Anaerolineae bacterium
TCGCTTCTGACGAGAAGGTGTTAGCTTGATGCGTATGGGGGAGCCGAATGCTTTCCCCCCCAAAATTGGGGGGCAGGGGGGCCGCCTGAGCAGTTACCCAAACTCGAACAACTCCTCTACAGACAACGCGCCCGCAGCGGCCTGCAAGCCGGCGGGCGCACTCATAGTTGAGACGCACAGATCACGAAAATTTTACAGCGTCGAGGCTGTCAAAACCTATCAGGTTCAACATCCAACGGTGATCTGGAGAGAAGCTCTATTTCGTCCCTGCATCTTTGCCCCTGGCATCTTTGCGTCGCAGCCTTCAGCGCCCCACCAGGGTTGCCAGCGCGGCCAGGGCCGCGGAAACCGGGCCGGTCAGGAGCTGTGGCGCCAGGCCGAGGATGGCGCTGGCAAACACGGCCACGGCCACCAGCCAGCCGGCCAGGAGCGGCTCCCGGCGCACCTGCACATTGGTCGTGACGCCGCCCAGCACGGTCAGGCCGCGCAGGTAGCCAATGACCACCAGGAGCGCGGCCGGCGCCATGATGAAGATCCAACGCGCATCGCGCACCGCCACCTGCTGGAGCAAAGTCCACTGGCTGGCAAAACCGGCCGTCGTCGGAAAACCGACCAGGCCCAGTCCGCCGGCCAACAGCCCGGCCACGGTCCACGGCAGGCGGTTGGCCAGGCCGCCGACGCGATCGAACTCGGTGGACGCGGCCTGCTGGCGCAGCAGGGCCAGGCCCATGGCGCCCAACAGGATCAAGATGGTGCGCGCGCCGAAGAGGAGCAGCACCAGCGACCAGGAGCTGAGCAGCCCCAGGCCCATGGCGAGCAGCAGATTGCCGTAGTTGACCAGGCCGGCGTAACTCCACAGCGGCGCAAAGTCGCGCTGACCGACCGCGGCCAGACCGCCCCAGGCCATGCTGAAAAGCCCGCCGTAGATGAGAACACGCGCCAGGTTGAAATCATTGATGATAGCCAGAAAATCGGCTGTGAACGCCCGCACCAGGTAGAGGATGACCGCTTCGCTGATGAGCTGCAAGAACGCGGCGACCAGGGGCGGCGCTTCGCTGGCCAGGCTGACGCGCGGCCCGTGCAGGGGGGTGGGCGCCAGCAGCAGCACCAGGCCCCACCCCAGCAGGGTGACAGCCAGGTTGAAGGGCGCCGGGTCGTCCGGATTGAAGGGTATCTGTTCGAGCAGCCAACCGGCGGTGAGGAAGAAGGGGAAGGCCGCCAGCGGCAGCCACAATTGGCGAAACGCGCCGCGGGTGGAGCCGCCGCGGCCCGACTGCACGATGAAGACCGCGATGCAGGCGATGAAGGCCAGTCCCAGGGGCGCCAGCGTCAAGGGTCGCACCATGAGGATCAGGTTGGCGAGGCTGGTGACGATGAGGGCTGCGGCAAAAAAGGTGCGTCCCTGCGAAATGCGCCAGGCAAAGAGGAGTGCGATGATCGTGATGACGTAGAGAAAGCTGAGGAATGGGCGCAGGGCTTCGGTGAAGCGAAAGCTCATGCCGTTCCAGACGACGTTCTGCCCCAGGAGCAGGGAACGACCGGCCACAGAAATGGGGAGATCGGGCGGGGCAATCCAGATGAAAAGGCCGAGGGCCAGGATCAAGGTGACGGCGACGGCCAGGGCGAGGGTGGCGAAGCGGCGCAGGGCGTAAGTCAGGGCGGCCGCCATGATCGGCACGATGGTGAGCAGAAAAGCGCCGCTGATCATGGGCGGGATTCCTGTTCGGGTGCGGCGCCGATCAGTGTGGCGCGGGCCACCATCAGGTAGGCGCAGGCCAGGCCAACCAGCAGCTCCAACGCGCCGATGACGCCGATCATGCGCGCGTCATGGGTGAGGTTGCCGTAGAAGATCTGCACGGCCGCCAGCCACATGAGGAGGCCCATGCCGGCCTTGAACGGCTCTTCGTCCAGGGCCAGGGCGAGCAGACCCATGGCGGTCAGCCACAGGCACAAGAAATCGGCCTCGGCGGAGAGTCCGGGCAGGGCCACGCCGGCGCGGGTCAGGAAGATGCCCAGGCTCACCATGATGACGGTGACGCTGCGAAAGGTGGTGGAGGTGGCCAGCCAGGGCCAGCGCGGCAGGAGTTTGGCGCGCACGGCCGGGCGGTCCTGGGTGGCGGTGGCAACCGCAATGACCTGGTTGCGCCGGCCGCGTTCGCGATTGATGGGGTAGGCCGACAAGTACCACATGATGCCGATCAGCGCGCCCACGAGCAGACGCAGGATGGCCCACTCCGCGGGCAGCAGGCGCAGGCTGGCGAGCGCCAGCGCCAGGTAGAAGATCTGCATCATGAACAGGCTGGCGCGCCAGTCCGCGATGATGACCAACAGGGCGGCCGCGACGATTGCCAAAACGATGGCCGGCAGGCCGGCCGCGGCGTCGAGGGTGGTTGCCAACGTGGAAAAAGGCGGCATGGCGACGGTTCTCCCTTAAGCGCCGGCCTGCAAGAGCCAGGCGAGCAGCACGATCAAGGCCAACCAGCCCACGTAGCCGGCGCCGTCGAGCAGGCCGGTGACCGTGGCAAAGGTCAGGTTGAGGCCGCGACCGGCGACGCGCAGACCGGCCAGCAGCCAGTCCAGGTCAACGATCTGGGCGACGATGCGCTGTTGGCCGGGCTGGGCCACGAGCAGGCGCGGCCGCCAGCGGGCCAGCAGAACGCCGAGCGCCAGCGTCAGGACCTGTGCGAGCCAAACCCAGGCGGGCAGCAGGCCGATTTGCATCCACAAGGGGCTGAACAGGACGCCAGGCTCCGGCAAGCCCAGCCATTGGGCGAGGAGCGGCGGTTGCAGGCCCAAGGCCAGGAGGGGCGCGGCAAAGAGAACAAAGCCGAACAGAAGGCGGCCCACCAGCCAGCGCTGGGCGAGCAGGTGTTCGGCGGAAACGAGCCGCGTGGCGCCGGGCCAATGGCGCAGAATGGCGGCGATGGCGATGACATCGGCCAGCCAGGTGAGCAGCCAGCGCAGCAGGTTGAGGCCGGGGAGCAGCGCTTCCTGCATGGTGGGCAGGGTTGTCAGGATGATGCGCACGGGAAAGCCAACCGCGCCCGGCACGCCGATGAGGGCCAGCACCGCCAGCATGAGCGGGAGGCGCCAGCCGGTTGCGCGCACGAGGGCCAGGCCAATCACCAGGCCGCTCAGGCCCAGGGCCACGGTCATCAGCGGCCAGACCGCGGCGGTCGGCCCGGACGCGGGGGCGAGGATCATGGCGATGACGCACCAGGTGACGCGGTTGACGGCCACCAGCAGCAGGCTGCGCTCCTGGTTGGCGTCGAGCCAGGCGGCCAGGCTGCTGCCGAGCAGGCCGAGCAGGCCGAGGGCCAGCCAAACCGGTTCGCGAAGCGAGAGGGCGAGATCGGTCTGGTTGACGCGGCCCAGCAGCGCCAGCCCAACCGTGGCGGGCAGCAGGAATTCGGCCAACTGGCCCTGGCCGGGCCGGGCATGACCGGGCGAGGCGAGCAGCCAGGCATGGAAGGGGTAGAAGGCGACGCGCCACAGGCCGGCGAGGAGCAGGAGCAGGATGGGCGCCGAGGCGAGGGCGCCGGCGCCGAGCGGCAACTGCGCGGAATCGAGGCCGGAGAGGCTGAGGGCCAGCCAAACGAGCACGCTGCTCACTGCGCCGGAGACGATGACCGGCTGCTGGGGCCGCGCGATGGCGCGGGCGATGAGCGCGATTTCGAACAGCACCCACACGCTGGCAAAGGTGAGCAGGTTGTTGGCGGAAACCACGGCCAGGGCCGCAACCAGGGCCAACAGGCGGCGGCTGTGAACCTGGGGAGTGTTCCAGCCGGCCGAGTCCCAGTTGAAGAGGATTTCGACGGCGACGACCAGCAGCGCCATCAGACCGCACAGCCAGGCCCAGCCATCCACGCGCCAAACGAGTTGACCGGCCGGCAGCACCATGATCTCCCAGGGGCGTTCGAGAATGGCCGGGTCAGGCGCGCTGCGCAGGCGGTACCAGGCAAAACCGGCGACCAGCAGCGCCAGCAGGGCCAGCGTGCTGTGCCAGCCGGGCTGGCGCCAGCGCACGATCAAAACAAGAACCAGCGCTCCCGCAAGCAGGGGGATCACTGGTCCAATGGGAACTGTCAGGATTGAACTCAAGAACGGTTTCTCATGACCTTCAGAACTGCGGCGAATTCTACCACACGGTGAAAGGGGCGCCAAACAACGGTCGTTCAATTTGCGCAATCGCAGTGCGACTTTTAGAATAGCCGGCGCAGAGAGGCCATGACAGGGCCAAAGGAGATGAATCGTGCAAAAACTGGTGGAATACGTACCGAATTTTAGCGAAGGGCGCCGGCCCGAGGTGGTGCAGGCGATTGTGGACGCCATGCGCCGGCCGGGCGTTTCGGTGTTGGACGTGGAGAGCGATGCGGACCATAACCGCTCGGTGGTGACGTTGGTGGGCGAGCCGGAGGCGATGCTGGAGGCGGCGTTTCAGGGCATTGCCGCGGCCGCAGGCGTAATTGACCTGGAGCAGCACCGGGGCGCGCATCAGCGGCTGGGCGCGACCGATGTGGCGCCGTTCGTGCCCTTGCGCGGGATGACGATGGCGGAGTGTGTGACGCTGGCGCAGCGCCTGGGGCAGCGGGTGGGGAGCGAGCTGCAGATTCCGGTCTATCTGTACGAGGCAGCCGCGACGCGGCCGGCGCGCGTCAACCTGGCGGATGTGCGCCGCGGGGAGTATGAGCTGCTCAAGGCGGAGATTGGCGTCAATCCGGCGCGCACGCCAGACTACGGCCCGACGGTTGTGGGGCCGGCGGGCGCCACGATCATCGGCGCGCGCGGCTTCCTGGTGGCATTCAACGCGTATCTGAACACCGACAACGTGGAGATTGCGAAGAAGGTGGCGAAGGCGCTGCGCCATTCCAGCGGCGGCCTGCGCTTCGTCAAGGCGATGGGGCTGCTGGTGGAGGGCCGGGCGCAGGTTTCGATGAATCTGACCGATTTCACGCAGACGCCCATCCACCGGGCGGTGGAGATGATCCGCTCCGAGGCCGCGCGCTTCGGCTGCATGATCGAGCGGACCGAGCTGATCGGCATGATCCCCCAGCAGGCCCTGCTGGACGCCGCGCAGTGGTATCTGCAGATTGACAACTTCACGCCGGAGATGGTGCTGGAAAACCGGCTGGGTTGAGAGATGGCGGAAGGTTTTTCAACGCCAGGACGCCAGGACGCAAAAGGAAAAAGCCCTGGCGCCTCTGCGTCCTTGCGTTGAACATTTCAACGCCACGACACAAGAAAAGCCTTCCCCCCTCTCCTCTCCCGCATAGGGAGAGGAGAGGGGCCGGGGGTGAGGTGAGGTGAGGCCGTTCCTAGCTGAGATCCGCAGCGGTATCACCCTGTTCTTTCGATTCCTCTGGCGGCGGGAGCAAAACAGAGGCTTTTTCGGCGCGCGGGGCCACGATGAAGCGAATGCCGCTCGTGTAGTCCTGGCGAATCATCAAGTCACGTTGTACCAGGTAGTCTAGCATGGGCAGCACCTCTATGAAATCGCCCCAGCCAAGCTCCGTGAGCGCTTTGCGATTGTCCTGTGAAAAACCGCCGTTCTTCTGAGCGATGTAGAGCAGCTGTCGAACCTGGGCATCTACCTCGGTGCTGACGTTGGCTTGCATGTCAGCAAAGCACGCTTCGAAGGCTTGCGCATCCAGCGTTTCGTACCCCAGCCGGACCGCCGCCTCCAGCACATCAGCGCAGTTGCGATTGAACTGGCGCGGGATGCCGAACGCGGAAGCGGCCAAGCGAGCAATTGCCTCATCGCTGAAAGGATAGGCATCAGGCCGTTCTTTGTAACGAGCCAGGTTAAGGGTTTTAACGGCAATCTCGTGCAGTTCTTCCGGTTCGAGAACCTGGATCTGCAACTGGCGGTTGAAGATGCCCAGAATGGAGCCATAGATGTCCTGCGCCACGGTCAGTGTCCGGCCGGTCAGGATGAAGGCGCATTTGTCGCTGCGCAGGATGGGCATCGCGCTATCGAAGAGGCCGCGCGCCTTGAGGAACTCGTCTGGCCGCGGATCGGTCTTGTCCAGGTCATCAATGGCGATGACGATGTGCTGATAACGCTTGCGCGCCCTGGTCAACAGCTCCTCGATCCAGTATTCGGGATTGTCCAGTCCGAGCTGCTTGTCTGTTCCGCTTTCGATCCCCGCCTCGCCACCCAGCGAGCCGACGCTGAAGAGACTGACATCGAACTTACCCCTGATCGCCCGGGCGCGCTTGTGGCTGATGCTAACGCCGCGCATAGCCTCGGTGAGTGCCTTCGCTTCGTCATCTTTATCGGAGAGGGCAGTTGCCAACGCAAAGAGGATGAGGCGGTGGAACTCGGCCAGGGTGCCGCCCTTGAAGTTGTCAATGTAGATGGGCAGCAGGCGTTCCTTGACCTGGCTAGCCTCGTAGGAAAGCTCGTGCAGCGTATGCAGGATGAAGGTGGTCTTGCCGACGCCCCACAGGCCGCGCACCAACACGTTAGCCCCGCGCATCAGCGGTTGGATGACCTGGTCAAGTTCTTGCTGGCGTCCAGTAAACAGGCGCGCCAGCCGCTTGGGATCGTCCTTGGGCGGCACGTCAAAGAAGGGCGGAAACTGACGCAATTCCCATTGGTTGAGAATACGCTTCTGCCGCACCATGAGGGACTCACGCATATTGGCCTCCTTGCTTGTTCGATTCGTTTTCCAGGGTTTGGGCAATGATGACAGCCTTGCCAGGCATACCCAA
>JAYRVL010000413.1:0-4300 GCA_041918575.1 Anaerolineae bacterium
CCTGCCAGCGCTTGGTTCAGCCAGGCCTGTTCTAATTCTGGATTACTCACTTTTCCATCCTGTCCGTCCTGCGAAAAGAACGCTACCGGGCAACACTCACCGTGTATCATCCACACGTTTGATACGCACAGTCAGGGCAAAGGTTTCAGCCATTCGCCTTGATTCCTCTTGACAATTGGCGCAGACACGTGTAAGCTACGCCTCAGTAGTGGTAACGCTGTGACGAATACCCGTAGTTGCCTGGAAAACGAGGTGTCACATGAACGAAACAACGATCAGGCCGCCCGCGGTAGCCGGATTGTTCTACCCGGCCAAGCCCGATGATCTGCGTCGCCAGGTGCAGCAATTGTTGGCGCAGGCCCAGCCGCCGGCGCTAACCGGCATCCGGGCTTTGATTGCGCCGCACGCCGGTTATCGTTATTCGGGCGCCATTGCCGCCTCTGCCTTCAAGCTGTTGGCGCCGCTGGCCGGTCAGATCAGCACTGTTTTTCTCCTCGGCCCCGCGCACCGCGTCCCCTTCGAGGGAGTGGCGGTCAGCGCCTTTGCGGCCTTCGGCACACCCCTTGGCCCCGCGGCGGTTGACCTGGTCGCGCGAGCGCAGCTTTTGGACTATGGACCGCCCTTCGTCGTCTATGAGCTGCCGCATGCGCCTGAGCACTGCCTTGAGGTGGAGCTGCCCTTCCTGCAAGTGACGCTGCCGACCGCCACCCTGGCGCCTCTGCTGTGCGGCGATGTAGACCCGCGTCGCGTGGCAGCGCCTCTGCTCAACCTGCTGCGCAGCGCTGCGGACGCGATTCTGGTTGTCAGCTCCGATCTCAGTCACTATCATACTTACGAGCAGGCCACAGCCCTCGATCGCAGCCTGCTGGATGCCCTGCTGGCCGGAGATCAAAAGGGTGTGCGACGCCAACAGGCCTGCGGCTTGTTGCCCATCCTGACCCTGATGGAAATCGCGCGCCAATGCGCCTGGCAGCCGCATTTGCTCGACTATCGCAATTCTGGCGACACAGCCGGCGACCGCAGCATGGTGGTTGGCTACGCGGCCGTGGCCTACACCGGTTGATGCCGCGCCGGCCATCGCCATGAATCGCCATGAATCGCCATGAATCGCCATGAATCGCCATGAATCGCCATGAATCGCCATGAATCGCCATGAATCGCCATGAATGGAGGATCGCTGTGAAACAGGAAAGCCTTGCGCGGCGCCTTGATTGCCTGACCGAGCCGGCGCGGCTGGTCGAACCGCTGCCTGACCGGCCGGGCTGGGTGCGCTGCCTGGCATGCGCTCATCAGTGCAAGATCGGGCCTGATCGCCGCGGCGTTTGCCAGGTGCGCTTCAACCGCGACGGCGTCTTACGCGTGCCTTTTGGCTACGTGGTCGGTTTGCAGTGCGATCCGGTGGAGAAAAAGCCGTTCAACCACCTCTTGCCGGGCAGTCAGGCGCTCACTTTTGGCATGCTCGGTTGCGACCTGCACTGCGACTACTGCCAGAACTGGTTGACCTCACAGGCGCTGCGCGATGACCTGGCCGGCGCTTCTCCGCAGCCCATCACTGCCGGGGAAATCGCGGCCGCGGGTCAGCGCCTGGGTGCGGCGCTGGTGGTCAGCTCCTACAACGAACCGCTCATCACCAGCGAATGGGCCGTGGCTGTCTTCGCAGAGGCTCGCCGCCGTGGTCTGCGCACCGCCTTTGTTTCCAACGGCAACGCCACGCGGCCTGTGCTCGCCTTTCTGCGCCCCTGGGTGGATGCCTACAAGATTGACCTGAAGACCATGAATGACCGTCGCTATCGCCAGCTTGGCGCCGTGCTGACGCATGTTCTGGACGGCATTCGCATGGTGTTCGAAATGGGGTTCTGGCTCGAAATCGTCACCCTGGTGGCGCCCGGTTTCAACGATGATCCCGGTGAATTGACCGCGGCCGCGCAGTTCATCGTCGGCCTGTCGCCCGACATTCCCTGGCATGTCACCGCTTTTCATCGGGATTATCGCATGCATGATGCGGCCAACACCACCGCGCAGGACCTGATCCGTGTGGCCGAGATTGGACGCAAGGCCGGGCTGCGGTATGTTTACGCCGGAAATCTGCCGGGGCGCCTGGGTGATTGGGAGCATACCATCTGTCCGCAGTGCCACACCGTGCTGGTCAAGCGACTTGGCTTCCGCATCCTGGAGCGGCGCATTGGCCCTGACGGCCGCTGCCCGCAGTGCGGTTTGATTGTGCCCGGTATCTGGAGTTGATGACCTCAGCGGCGGCGCTGATAGCCTTTGAGTCGGCGACCAATGCGGGGATGGCGCAGTTTGCGCAGCGCGCGCATCTCGAGCTGGCGCACACGCTCGCGCGTCACGCCCATCAGGACGCCGACTTCTTTCAGCGTATGCACGCGCTCGCCATCCAGGCCGTAGCGCAGGCGCAGAACTTCGGCTTCGCGTGGCTTGAGGTCGGCCAGAACGGCCGCCACATGGTCGCGTAGCAGGCGTTGTGCGGCCAGATCGGCCGGGGCCAGGCTGTTTTCGTCCTCGATCAGGTCAGCCAGGCTGCTGCCATCCGCCTCGCCCTCGCGAATGGGTTGGTCGAGTGAAACCGCCTGCTGCCCCATGTTTTGCAGGCGCTGTACCTGGCGCGGGGTCAATCCCAATTCGGCCGCCAACTCGTGCGCGTTGGGCGTTCGTCCCAGGGTCTGCTGCAATTCCTGCGCGACCTTGCGCAGCTTGCGCTCACGTTCGCCGGCATGAATGGGCACGCGAATGGTGCGGCTCAAGTTCGCCACGGCCCGAATGATAGATTGGCGAATCCACCACATGGCGTAGGTGGACAGGCGATTGCCTTTGCTCGGATCGAACCGCTCGATGGCGCGAATCAGCCCCAGGTTGCCCTCTTGAATCAAATCAAGGAAGGGAACGCCCAGGCCCCGGTAGCGCTTGGCCACGCTGATGACCAGGCGCTGGTTCGCCTTGATGAGCGTGGCGCGGGCCGTATCCGAACCCTGCAGCTCTGCTCGAAGTTGGCGTTTGCGCTCCAGGCTCAAATCGCTGCCGTTGAACTCGGCCTTCAGCGTCTCGCCGCGCACCACATCTCGCGCCAGCTTGATCTCTTGCTCGGCTGTCAGCAGAGGCGTCAGGCCCATCTCCCGCAGATAGAGGGCCAATGGGTCCGCGCCTGCGCTGCCCAGGGAGGTTGTTTGGTATTCCTCTTCTCCCTCGGTGTCAACTTCAACTTCGACCCCAGCGTCGGCTTCGACCTGTTCGGCAAGCTGAATACCGGCCGCCTTGAGCGCGGCCAGAACATCCTCCCAGCTTTCCGGGTCATTATTGGCGTTGGGAAACGAGCGCAAGACATCTTCCAGGGACACGCGGCCATCGCGCACTCGCGCCATGAGCGACTCTGGTAATCTGAACTGACCGCCCGCGGTAGGGCTTCGGGCCATGCCAACCTCAATCTTGTTTGAATCTTGATCTGACGACAACGCCAACTATTGTACCACAGGTGACGTAGGACATGGCAAATCGGCGCCCTCATCTGTGCAGCGCCCGTGCCATGCGCAGGAGGACTGCCGCGCCGGTAATTGTGCAGGCGGGATGCCTGCGCTCTCAGCCTGTCACGCTCTCCACAGGAATTCCACAGGAATTCCAAGTGTAGGCGTTGATCGGGCCTGGAATGGAGGCTTCAGCCGGTTTCTTGGCCAGCAAAGCCGCAGACTGCACCGGCTAAAGCCTCGATTCCGGTCACATTTGGAATGCCTGCGCTCTCCAGAAGACGCTTGCCGATTCGCCCACCGTGAACTATAATCAGCCAGGAGTGATGGTTGAGCCGCACATTTTGGATTGGATAGGATGGACATCATGAATCCACAACTGACGAACGAACTCGTGGTAGCCGAGGCGATGGCAGCCGAGCTGTCCGATTATCTCCTGGGTGATCGTCTCTTCCGCCAGATCGTGGTGCAGGGGCCGCTGGGCACTCAGCAGCCCAAAATGACCCTGGGAGGGCTGCTCAGCCGGCTGCAATCGCTGCAGTTCAGGCTTGCGGCGCTGGCGCCGGCCGAGCGTGATCGTGTCGAACAAGTTGCCACAGCCGTTGCTGAGGCCCGGCGCACCTACCGGACGTCCTGGGAGACTTTTCTGCGTAAGGAGATCAAGAGTAACCTGGATTCGTGGCGTTGGTACATGGATGAGTGCTTCCGCCGCGGCGGCTGCGCCAGCACCTATCCCTCTGAGGTGCATGCCCGCGTGCGCCTGGCGCTGCTGTTTGGCGAGGCGGCGAGCGCCGGTTTCGAGATCCTGGCCGAGCAGGGCCACC
>JAYRVL010000414.1:0-5215 GCA_041918575.1 Anaerolineae bacterium
AGGCTGAACCGGTCCATCAGCGCCTGGCGCGGCTCGTCGGCCTGGCGGATGATCGCGATCACCTCGTCGATGTTGAGCAGCACCAGCTGGCGCCCCTCCAGGACATGGATGCGCTCCAGCACCTTGGCCAGCCGGTGGCGCGAGCGCCGCTCGATCGTCTGCTGGCGTTGGCCGAGTTGGGACGCCAGGTGGACTTCGACCAGATCGAGCAGGCGGTCATTGACTGCTCCCTGGGCGAATGCACCTATTCGGAAGCCGGCGCGTGGATTCTCATTCCCGACCGCGACAAAATTCGGGCGGTGGTTGATCGTCTGTTCGCCACGCCGATTGTGGCCGCAGAGGCAACGCCCCCGCCGCTCGACGCCGGGCAGCCGATTACCGGCGCCACTCCGCTCACGCAAACCGTTGCGCTCGACCGCCAGCGCCTGACGACTGAAAATGCCAGGATCATCCTCCTCAATGGCACGGAGACGCCCGGCCTGGCGCGGCGCACGGCCGCCTGGCTGGAATCATTCGGTTTTGTCGTGAGCCAGGTGGGCGACGCCGATGTGTCAACCTACAAGAGCGCCACGCTCATGGCCTACTCCGACAAACCCTACACCCTCAGCCAACTGGCAGCCCTCTTCCGCGTCACCGCTTCCGAAGTGCGCAACCCGCCGCCCGACCAGGCCAACCTGGACATCCGCCTGGTGCTTGGCTCCGAGACCCTGGAGATTCTCGCGAAGGCCGGGGTGAAGTAGGGGTTCGAGAGCGGAGACCATCCGCCTTCCACGTACCTGATCTCTGGTACGCCGCGCGGGGATTTCACGCGGTAGCCAACGGAATCGTAACTCCTTACTGCCGCTGCTGAATTGACGCCACCGATAAATGATAGCCATCCTTGGCATTGGACACGCGATATTTGACAATCAGGCGCCGGTCGTCAGCAAAATAGCGTGCTTTGCGCTGCATCAACTCATGAATGATGGCCAGGAAATCTTCGCGCACCTGCCTGTCCTCCGGCAGCATCGCGTTCTTCATGGATTCTTGCAGGAAGTCAGGCCTGCCAGACGCTTGCATCACGGCCGCGTTCCACGCAATAATCGCCACACTGACTAACCAATGGTAGGTTTCATAGGTCGTCGCGAATTCTGGATATGGCGCGACGAAATGCGCCAGCACCGCTGACATTTTCTCTTGATCGCCGGCTGTTTGCAGGATCAGTTCATTGTCGCCCAAGATGCCGCTGGCCTGCACATCTTGCTTCAGCCTCTCCAGTTCTCTACTGCTCCTGCGCTGGCGGCGCTGTTTTCTTTTCGAGATAGGCGCCATTTTGATATCGTCTCCAATCAGATCTCTGTCTGAGTCTGTTATACACCCATTGCGACCGTTCGGCTGCCTCAGCCTTCTTGGGCACAGTCGGTTATTCCTTGCGTCAGCCGCCCGCACGGCGGATCGGTACACACATGGTTTGACCGGCCCACGCTGGCCTGCCAGGTGTGTTGGGCGTGCGCATCAGTTGTCCAGCCGCGCAAACACGTCTTCTGGCTGCTTACTTTCCTGTATGTGGAGGCAGTATAGCATTCATCCTTTGGCCCTGTCAAGGTCTGCTTCCGCCAAGCAGGAATTCCAAATAAGGTCAAATGTAGGCGTTGATCGGACCTGGATTGGAGGCTTCAGCCGGTTTCTTGGCCAGCAAAGTAACTGCTCAGCCAGGCAGTGAGAATGGTCTCGATAGCGCCCGGAGCGCCCCCCTGCCCCCCAATCTTGGGGGAGCCGAATGTTTTTCCCCCAGGATTGGGGGCAGGGGGGGCCGCCTGAGCAGTTACCCAGCAAAGCCGTAAACTGCACCGGCTGAAGCCCCAATTCCGGGTACATTTGGAATTCCTGTCCGCCAAGCCATTCGCCGCAGGAAACTATACACTGTTGGAGACGAGGTCAATCGGCAGGCGCAATTCCTCTGCGCCCTACGCGGGAAAAAAACGGTGTTCCCTTGCATCATGCCCGCGAAGGACACAGAGGCTCCGATTCTCCTCTGCGTCCTCTGCGTCCTACGCGGTAAATTCCCCTTACTCTGTCACTTCGAACACGCCGCCGGCGCTGCGACCCCACACGTCCGGGAAGTACATCTCGTAGCCGGTCGCTGGCAGGGTCAGGAAGCGTCCCGGCAGGCTGGCCCGTATCTGATAGCTGTAGGTGTAGGCGCCGGCCGGCAGATAAGTGGCAAACAGCGCCACTTTCTCATCGCGCAGCTCGCTGTGGTTGGGCAGCCAGAAGAACCAGCCATCGCTGTTCTCCTCAGGCTGCAGCTCCGGCCCCTGCGCGCTCGACTGCGTCGTCTTCAGGCTGACATCAACCGCCTCCGCGCCCGCGGGCAGCGGATCCTCGATCACCACGTAGTGCAGGTTGCTCGGCGCCACCAGCGTCAGCCTGACCGCGATCAAATCGCCGACCTTCGCCGCAGAGATCAACGGGCAGTCTTCCCCATCCTTCTGCCCGCAGTTCACCAGCCGATACTCCCGGTGGATGGACAGGCCGCGGTCGCGCGCCTGAATCTGCTCCACCGGCAGGAAGTAGCGCAGGTGCGCCGAATAGTACAGGCGGCCGTCGCCCGTCTGCTCTGCGGTCGTGTAACGCTCGAACGCCAGCGCATTGGCCCGATCGTTGAACATCTCGCTGACATCCCGGCGCAGTGTGACCGCCTGATCCACCGTGGCCCGGCTGACCGCGCCTTCGGCCCACGATTGGCCGTTGAACGCGACCCGGTAGGAGTAATTGCCCCTCAACTCGCCGCTCGCCGCCATCCAATCGGTCAAGGCCAGGAGCGACCAGACCGTTTCCTGAGTCGTTTCCCAGGCGCCGGCCTTGCGCATCGCCATCAGCCAGCGCACGGCCGCCGGCCCGGTCGGGTCTTCGGGCCGCAGGCGGGCAAAGGTCGCAAGGATGATGGCCGTGCTGCGCAGGTCGGTATTCATCATCCAGTAATCCACATTGGCTTCCTGCCAGTGCGCGCCGGTCGCGCTCTCGATGGCTGCGCCGCGTAGATCGTCCAGCAGCGTGGCGGCCAGCGTGCGCAGGCTGCTCGTCAGCGCGGCCGTCGGTTCTGGCAGCGCGGAGGGCGTGGGCGTGTCCAGCGGCGCGGCGGCATCCGGCCCGGTCACAGTGGATTGCACCGTCGGCGTGGTCACGGTGATGGTCGTCGTGAAGAGCGGCGCAGGCGTGGGCGGCGCGGCCGCGCTCTGCGCCGCATCCAGCGCGCTGAGTGCCAGGGCCAGGTAGGCCTTGCCGTAGTTGGCCAGCCGCTCCCGGTTGTCGAACAGCGCCACACTGCGCCCCACAGAGCCGCGCCCCGCCTCGGCCAGCACGTAGAGCACGAAAGCCTGCTGATTGGTCTCGTAGCCCGCCAGGTCCTTGGGCGCCTTGAGGCGGTGTTCCAAGAAGCGCAGGCCGCGCTCCAGCGCCGTGCTGTCCACCGCGATGCCGGCCTGCCGTGCCTGCACCAGCCCGAAGACCGCGTATGCGCTCACGAACGGGTTGCTCTCTTCGCCGGCCCACCAGCCCCAGCCGCCGTCCACATTCTGGCGATTGTACAGGCGCTGCAAACCCACCGCCACCTGCGACGGCAGCGTCTTCGCCAGCTCAGGCCGCTCGATGCCCAGTTGTTTGAGCGCCCGGTAGGTCATCACATTGGGCAGAAAACGACTCAGCGTCTGTTCGGTACACTCATAGGGGTAATGCTCCAACATATTCAAGCCGCTCTGCATCCCGGCCGCCAGTGACGGCTCCAGCGTCAACAGCAGCTCGCCCTGATCCTTGATCGCATTGGGCGGCAGCATGACCGATTCCAACCGCCCTACCCCCTGCTCCACCTGGCCCGACGTGCCGACCACCTCCGGCGTGGTGTAGCGGTAGACCGGCAGCTTGATCTGCACCGCGTCGTTGAGTTTGGCGGCCTGGGCCGTGAACTGGATCGAAACCTCATCGCCCGGCTGCACCGTCACCGGCCAGCGCACCTTGACCAGGCCCTGCGCCGGCGCCTCCACCGTTTGCTGCGGCGCGGCGCCCAACTCCAGTCCCTGCACCGTCAGGCTGACAGCGGTCTTCTGCGCCTCATCGGTGTTGTTCATCACAACGGCCGCAATCTCCGCCTGGTCGCCGGCCACGAAGAAGCGCGGCAGCACCGGCCGCACCAACAGCGGTCGCGAGACCACCACATCGGCCTGGCCTTCGCCCACGGCCGTATCGGCTGAAACCGCCTTTGCCACCATACGCCAGGTCGTCAGATTGTCCGGCAGGCGCACGCTGACCGTCGCCGCGCCGTCCGCGCCCGTCATCACATCCGCGCGCCAGAGCGCAATGTCCGGGAACTCCGAGCGCACCAGCAGCAGTCCGCCGTCACCGCCGCCGCCGCCGCCGCCCTTGGCCCCCCGCGCCTGCAGCAGGTTGATGCGATCAATGTTGAGCGCCAACGTGGCTGCGGTCAGCACACCCAGCCCGCGCTGGCGATAGAAGGCTTCGAGCAGGGGCGGCGCCATCGGATCGGCCAGGGACAGCACTGCCTTGTCCACCAGGGCCAGGGACACCTCGGCCTGCATCGGTTCGTCCAGGTAGTCGAGCGTCTGCACGGTGAAGCTAACCGTGTCGCGCGGGCCGAGGTTGGTTGCGCTGGGCGTGATGTTCAGCTTGATCTGCTGTTGGCCCGTGGAAACCGGCACGAGCGGCGAATAGCCCAGGCGGAACTGCGCCAGTTCATTGGACGCGTCGGTCGCGTCGGTCGCATCCTGCCCCTTGACCAGCATAATCGAGATGAAGACGTTGGGCGCAAAGATCGGCTCGATCGGCACTTCGATGGTCGTGCTGTTCGAGGTGAGTTCGAGCAGGCGGTGCGTGTAGATGCGGCCGCGCTCCACCGTCAGCAGCGCAGTTGCTTTGCCCTGGAACGGCGACGGCGCCAGCACGCGCGCCACATCGCCGGGCTGGTAGCGCGGCTTATCCAGGATCAACTCCAGGCGATCGTTGTTTTCCCGGCGCCAGCTCACGTATTCGTTGGGGCTGCCGCTGACCCACAGGAAGGCCGCGCTGCGCACCGGACGCCCCTGTCCATCCACGGCCGCGGCGCGCACCAGGAACTGCCCGCCCTTGTCCGGTTTCCACGACATAACCGTCTTGCCATCCGGCCCGGTCGTAACCGTCGTCGTAAAGACCGGCGTCTCCTTGACCTTGCTCGTCCAGAAGA
>JAYRVL010000415.1:0-7137 GCA_041918575.1 Anaerolineae bacterium
CATCGCCAGCGCGCTGACGCCCGTGCTGACGTTGAGCAGGTGCAGCCGGTCCCAGGCGCGCATGGCGTCTAGTTGGCGCAAGCGGTGCGGCCCGCTGAGCAGTTGCAGCGCGGCGGTGAGGTGCAGCGGAATGCCCAACTCACGCGCCAGCACGTTGCCGGTGCCCAGGGGCAAAATCGCCAGCGGCGTTCCCACGCCCACCAGGCCGTCGGCCACCGCGGACACGGTGCCATCACCGCCCGCGGCCGCCACCAGGCTGCAGCCGCGCTGCAGCGCGCCGGCCACCACTTCGGCCATCACCTCCTGCCCGCTCGTCTGGTAGATTTCCAGCGGCCAGCCCAGCACGTGGAAATGGTCTGCGATGGTGCGCTGCGTCGCCGCGGGGTGGTGTTGGCCCGCGGCCGGGTTGAAAACGACGAACACACAGGGCGTCGGTAACGTTTGCGCCACAACGTTCATGGCCCCTCCGGCGCTCAGCGCCCGCAGACGGTGTGCAGCACACGCAGAAAATTCAGGCCCAGCACTTGGCGAATGGTCGTTTCGTCGTGCCCGCGCATCAGCATTCCCTCGGTCAGCGCCGGATAACGACTGGCATCTTCGATACCCCGCGGCGCGAAGTGAATCCCGTCGAAGTCGGAGCCGATCATGACATGCTCCGGCCCGGCGACTCGGATCAAATAGTCGAGTTGATCGAGCACATGGCCCAGGGTGGCGTCTTCTTCGGGCGTGGTCAAAAAGGCCGGCACGAAGGTGACGCCGATCAGGACGTCATGGGCGGCAATGGCCTCGATCTGCGCGTCGGTCAGATTGCGGATATGATCGCACAGGGCGCGGGCGTTGCTGTGCGAGGCGATGACCGGCCGCTGGCTGACCTCCAGGACATGCGCCAGGCCGGCCGGCGAAAGGTGAGACACGTCAATCACCATGCCGATCCGGTTGCACTCTTCGATGACGCGCACGCCGAAGGGGGTCAGCCCGGTCATGCCAGAATCATGCACGCCGTCCGCGACCTCGTTGCGATAGTTCCAGGTTAGCCCCAGAACGCGCACGCCGAGGCGGTGGAAGCAGCGCAGCACCTCCAGGCTGCCGGCCAACGCCTCCGCGCCCTCCAGGCCGAGCAGGCCGGCGATCCTGCCGCTGGCTTTGGCCTGCGGAATGTCAGCAGCACCCGTCGCCAGCAGCAGGCGGCTGTCGTCCTCGGCCAGCGCTTCATGAAACGCATCCAGGCGCTGCAATGCGTGACGGGTGGCGCCCGCGTGATACTCACTGACCGGCACGAAACAGGCGAAAACCTGCGCGGTCACGCCGCCGGCGGCCAGGCGGGGAAGATCAACGTGTCCGTGGCCCGCATGGTCGTGCAGACGGCGGAAGCCCGCCAGCACCTCGCCCAGCGTGTCGCAGTGACCATCGCACACAATCGCGTCGAAATGAAGCTGCTGGGCTATGGACATCAAAAAAGGACCTCTCTTAATTCTGTGAATTGACAACCAGCGCGCCGATGACGCCGGGTACCCAGCCCACGATCGTCAGCAGCGTCACCAGGATGACTGTACCACACCCTTTATCGAGTACCGCGAGAGGCGGTAACAGAATACAAAGCAATGCACGTCCGCAACCCATTGATATTACTCCTTCTGCGAGCCACTTGGCTCAGGCGTTCTGTGCTTGACCCGCAGCGATTCACGAACGCTGGTCATGCACACTGCATAATACGCATGAGCGCGACAGGAGTTGCAGTCAGATGATATTGCCCTTGGGGATCACGCCGCGCTCAGCCAACAACTGGCGCAGAGGCTCGATATCGTCTTCGTGAACCACGGCCAGCGCGCGTGACGGATCCGCGGTGACGAAACGGGTCAACAGCGGACCAACATCTGTATCGTCCAACAGTTCATCCAGGACCTTGTTGTTGTCGAACTGCAGGAGGGTGAGCGTTTGCATGCGCGCCTTGCCAAAATGTCCCGCCCAGGCCTTGATCTTGATGTCGAAACGCGGCGGCAGCGGGCCAATGCTCAACGCCCGCAGGGTTGCCAGGATCGAAGCAGCAGTCCAGCCATTTTCGATGGCGTTGCGCACAGCCGGGGCGTTGATCTGCCAGACTCCGTCCATCGCCTGCTCGCAAAACGGCTCGACCATCGCCATGATGTAGATGCTGGGCAGGCGGCGCTGAAAGCCGACCATGCCGGCCGAATTGACCGTGAGCGATGGCGTTGGCGTTGCCAGGTCGGTGCTGGTGCGGCAAGGCAGGTGTCCGGCCGCCAACAGCGCATCGAAGACCCGGTCAATCTTGTGAGGGTTGCATTCCAGCAAGGCGACCTCCGGGCTGAGCCGACTTTGCACTGCGTCGGCAATCCGTGGATCGCGCAGAGCCTCATCGAGCAGACCCGGCTGGGCCGCCTGCAACAGCGCTACGTGGGTGCGAACCACCACCCGCTGCATGGCGATGGCCCATTCCTGCAGGTCACGTTCCACATTCTGCGGCAGCGGCGTTTTGCTGGCGTCGCTCAGAAACGTGATGATGCGCGCCACATCCCAACCGCGACGGCTGCCATGATAAACCGACTGGCGCGTGAGTTGATAATGCACGGCGCGTTCGACGGTCAGGCGTTCGCAGAACTGGTCGAGATCGGCCAACACCGTATCGGACACAGGATCGAGAGCAAAGACATCGAAGTTGGGCTGCACGATGACGCGGCCCTGGTCGGTGCTGATCTGCGGCATTGGCCCATCGGCCAACAGCCAACGCCCCATGTCGGTCAAGCGATACGCGTCGAACGCGGGCGGCGGTTCGGCCAACCGATCACTGCTGAGCGTCTCTGCTTCGTAGCCCAGGTCGGCCAAACCGAGCCAGAAGAGACCCTCGCGCACCACGCACAACGCAAACTCCGCCTCGACGCGGCGCCAACCGGACTCTTCATCATAGATGCGATCGAACAACCAGCCGTACTGATTGGTGCTGTAGGGATTGCTGGAACTGCCAAAACTGTAGGAATGCTGCGTCGTCAGGCGATTGCGGCTGCGGGGGAGCAAGAACTCGTATTCATGGTCGTACAGGCGATTTACCAGGGTGTTGGCGGTCACCCACCCTTGGTGCGGAAGTTGCGCGATCTGTTTCAGCACGGTTTCGCGGGCCGTCACCACACCGGCATGCGCCAATGCAATTGGGGTGTCATTGGTGCGCAGAGTTACGTTGGCCAGGCCAAAGATCTCATTCCAGAAACGGCCCCTGCTCCACAGTTCGAAGCAGCGCTTGACCCGTTCCGCTGGCCCCAGGGTCAGGAAAGGCGCCTTTTCATTCGCCATCACCTGGCTGCGCTTATGGCTCACCATGTCCAGTTCCTGCAACAGGCGGCGCAGGAAGAATAAGCGCCGGGCCTCCTTTTCGCCGCTGCCGGTTGCCAAGCTGTTCCTGACCAGCAGTTTTTCATTGAGGACGCGCAGATCGGCCTTGCGCAGCCACAGGGCCTGGGTTGGCGTCAGCGCCTTTTCGCGCACCGCGCTCCAGTAAAGGTAAAGGTCGCGCTGAAACGTGCGCGCTGAGCTTTCGCGCGTGCTGCGAATCTCCAGCGGCCGCGCTTTGGTCGTCGGCAGGGCCGGCAAATGGCGCCGCGCTTCAGCAGGAATCCACACCGCAAAGCCCGGCTCCAGTTCGAGCAGCGCGTTGCTGCCGATCGGCCCGCGGGTGAGAACCAGTCCGCATGCCATCAGCGCGGACATGGTGGCCTCGAAGGAGTTGGGCGGCGGCCGATTGTAGCTGCCGTACACCCCGTAGTTCGGAGAATCCTCCACCAGGCGAGAGCGCACCAGGTCGAGCTTCAGCCCTGCGCTGCGCACCTCCCCATCTACCGCTTGAATCTTCTGCAAGCAGGCAAATTCGCGACTGTTCAGCCGCGCCACAGCCCGGTTGACTGCGGTCGAGGTGTACAGACGCTGCACCAGGGCTTGCACCACGGTCTCCTTGCGCCGATCGGGCGCTTCGATCTCAGCGTTGCGCGCCATGCGCATCAGGGTGTGCAATTTGTAGCTGCTCAAGGCTTCGGCCAGGCTCAAAAGCATACAGTGTTTTCCATCCTTGCCGTGCGTCTCCTAAGATTCGACCTTGGGCATCAGGCCACGCCGGTCCATCTCAGTTATCAGATCATTGACATAACGGGGGTGAACGGCTACCAGGCGTGGCGAAAAGATGTGCAGCAAATACTGCCGAATGCCGCCGACCCGCAGAAGTTCTTGTAGCGTGAAATCGTCGGCAAACTCCACCACGGGAAGATTGTCGTACAGGTGAAACGTGTCCTGCGCATCGGCCCAGCCTTGCAGGCGTGTTCGGGCGGCCGCAGGCAGTTCATCGTCGCTGGCCTTCGCCAACGTGGACAGGATCTCCTCGATGGAGCGCCCCTCCTGCAAGACAGTCTGTAGCCGCTGACCGGTGACCTGATAGACGCGGTATTGACCGGTCATTTCGAGCGGTTCGGCCAGTGCTTCAACCAGCTTGCTCAGCGCGGCGGGGACATTCGTGCGGCGCAGATGAATTTGCAAATCTGGCGTGATCCGCATCACCGCGCCGCGTGGGATGGGCGCAGGGTCAGAAGCCGTTGCTGCGACGGGCGGCTCTGCACCGGTCGTCGGCGGAGCGGTCGGCAGGAAAATGGGCGCCTGGCCCGGCACAGCCGTGAAGCGCTGCGGCTCTTGCAGCCAGGCCTGCAGGACCGCGGCCGTGTGTTCGCAGTTTTGTGCGGTGAAGGGGCACGTACAGAACCAGGAAACCTCGCCCCCCACGCTGCTCTGAATGGTTACATGATAGTGACGCGCTGCGCTGCGCCGCACATCCGCCTGAATCAACTGGCCGATCGGCGTGGCGGTGATTTGGCCGTTGAACACGCCGCCCACAATCAGGTAGTTGCGCGCCTGCGCCAGGGCCGATTCTGAAAAACGGGTCAGCAGGTCGGCGTTCAGCGCAGCGCCAACCTTTGCGCCGGCGGCCGACTCAGCCACGGGCCCGCTCATAGCGCCGGCTGCCCGCGTGATCGCCGGGCGTCGCCACCAGGTTGGGCTGGTAGTCCATCACCTCGTGCGCGTACAGGATTTCGTAGCGATAGCCTTGTTCGGTCAGGAACAACTGCCGATTCGCAGCAAACTCCTGATCGTTGGTGTCTTTGGTAACCAACGTGTAGAAGTGCGCCAACAGGCCGTTCTTCTTGGGACGCAAGATGCGGCCCAGCCGTTGCGCTTCTTCCTGCCGGCTGCCGTACGTACCGCTGATCTGAATGGCGACGTTGACTTCGGGCAGGTCAACGGCGAAATTCGCGACCTTGGACACCACCAGCCGATTCAACTCGCCGTCGCGCATCTGCTGAAAGAGCCGCTCGCGCTCGCGCACCGGTGTGCTGCCGGTGATGATCGGCGCTTCGATTATCTCAGCCACACGCTCCAGTTGTTCGATGTACTGACCGATGACGAGCACCTGGTCGTGGCGATGTTTGGAGAGCAACTGCGCCAGTGGAGCAATTTTCGCCAGGGAGGTGGCGGCCGCGCGGTATTTTTCGCGATCCTCGGTCAGCGCGTACGCCATGCGCTCATCGTCCGGCAGCGAAATGCGTATCTCGTGACATTCGGCGGTGGCAATCCACCCCTGCGCCTCCAGGTCCTTCCAGGGCACGTCGTACTTCTTGGGGCCAACCAGCGAAAAGACATCTTCCTCGCGATTGTCTTCGCGCACCAGGGTGGCTGTCAACCCCAGGCGGCGCCGCGCTTGAATCTCCGCGGTAATACGGAATACCGGCGCCGGCAGCAGGTGAACCTCGTCGTAGATGATCAGCCCCCAATCGCGTTCGTCGAACAGACTGAAATGCGGATATTCGTTTTCAGGCGCGGCCTCGTCATTCTGCTTGCGCCGCGGACGCCAGGTCATAATCTGGTAGGTGGTCACGGTGATCGGCTTGATCTCTTTGCTCAGACCGGTGTATTCACCCACCATGTCTTCGCCGATGTCGGTCTTGTCGAGCAGCTCGCGAATCCACTGGCGAGCCGCCACCGTGCTGGGCGTCAGGATGAGGGTGTTGCACTGCAATTTTTGGATGGCCGCCATGCCGACGACGGTCTTGCCCGCGCCGCAGGGCAGCACAATGACGCCGCTGCCGCCCCGCGCCGAACCGCCGGCATAGAAGGTATCCACCGCGTCCTGCTGATAATGGCGCAGGCCGAAGGCGTCCCCGCTGGCGCGGCTGGCCGACAGCAGACCGATTTCCAGCGGCGCACCTTCGACGTAACCAGCCACATCTTCGGCCGGATAGCCCACATGCACCAGCGCCTGCTTGATGTGCCCACGCCGCGCCGGATCCACCAGCAGGGTGTTGGCATCGAGTTGGCCCAGCAAAAAGGGCTTCAACTCCTTGCGCCGCGTCAGCTCGGTGAGCAGGGCCACGTCCGTGGAGGTCAGGATGAGCAGCCCATCTTCGTTCTTCTCCAGGCGCACGCGACCATAGCGGCCGATGGACTCGCGAATATCAAAAGTGACGTTCTCCGGCACGTCGAATTTGGCGTATTCGGTCAGGTCTGCCAGGATCTCTTCGGTCGTGAGACCGGCCGCGGCCGCGTTCCACAAACTCAGCGGCGTGATCTTGTAGGTGTGGATGAATTCCGGGCTTTTTTGCAGCTCGGCAAAGCGCGCCAGGACATCGCGCGCCGCTTCATAGCGCTCATTTTGCACCTCCAGCAGCACGCTGCGGTCGCTTTGCACAATGAGCGGATTGTTTGGACTGTATGGCATGAAAAACCACCTGTTGATTCCATCGGCGCCCAGCAGCGGCCGGACGCATGTCATGAGTCGAAATAGATTGCCCCAACCCCGGCGCGCGCATCGCCCCGTGAGCCGGTCTTTTTTCCGAACGCTTAGTGTACCATCAGCAGGGGATAGACGCAATTTTCTGCTCTCAAACTTGACAGCATCTCAGTCCTCGTTATAATGTCTTCGTCCACGGCGCATTCGTCTAGGGGCCTAGGACGCCGCCCTCTCAAGGCGGTGACAGGGGTTCGAATCCCCTATGCGCTACCAGGCAGGGCCTTCATGCTTCAACATGAAGGCCCTTTCTTTTTCCCACCGTAACTGCTCAGCCAGGCAGTGAGAATGGTCTCGATAGCGCC
>JAYRVL010000416.1:0-8747 GCA_041918575.1 Anaerolineae bacterium
CAAGATCGAACTCCTCTATGACCCTGGCCCAGCCGCCGGCGGGCGGCAAGACCTGCCAGGCGCGTCCCGCGATTTTGAGGAAAAAGCCATTGGCAATCTGACGATTGGCGTCGTCCTCCGGCAGCA
This sequence comes from Anaerolineae bacterium, assembly GCA_041918575.1. Lineage (GTDB taxonomy): Bacteria > Chloroflexota > Anaerolineae > SSC4 > Amarolineaceae > Amarolinea. The sequence continues at coordinate 127 of JAYRVL010000416.1, forward strand.
CAAGTACATGCGGTTTATGTTTGTTCGCGCTCACAGCGTAATGTCTCCGCGGATCAACGCGTTTACGAGATCACCTGAAAACGAGACATCATATCTCCAGGGCGCAGGCAATCGTGGATTTGCCTGTGCCGTTTTTCCCAATCAGGAGAACAGACGGCATCTCCTTCGTAGTCAACTCGAAGTTCTCCAGGCACCTGAAGTTGTGAACATAGAATCTTTGTAGCATTGCAGGACGATTCCTTGTATCTGACGAAAAACACCCAATACATCGGCGTAGGACATGGAATTCGAACACTGGTCAGATGGCCTGATACGCCGGACACGATTCTACTACAGGGAGGGATAAAGATCAAGCGCGCGTGGCTTTTGTCTTCTCGCCCGTTTGCGGTACAATCACGGCTGTCACGATGCAAAGGGCGGCCAGTATGATCTCATTGGAACAGGAAGTCAAAGCCTATTTCCGCAGCCAGAACATGGCCTTCGAGGACAATTGCAGGTCCTTTTCCCGTCTGGACTTCGCGTTTGGCAGTCGCCAGCAGGGCCGACGTTTCTTCTTCGACGCCAAAGAGAAACGCCAGCCGCTCAACATGCAGAACTGGCCGGTTTCGACCGTGCCCCAGGAGCGCCTCTTCATCCTGGATGACCTGGCCGCGCGCAAAGTGCTGGCCTACGCGCCCCAATCTGGCCTGGTCATCCGTGACAATCTGCGCCAGTCATACCACCTGTTCACGGTGCTCGATCTCTTCTTGATGCCCAGGCAGCGCATCAACCGCCCGATCGAGAACGAAGTGCAGGCCATGAAGGGAAAATGGCTGGTGGATTTGCGCAGCAGTTTTACCAGCGCCAGCCTGGCCGGTATCTTCACGGCCATCAACGCCTACCTCGATCAACGCGAGGCGATTCTGTTCAAACAACTCGCTTGCTACGGCCACTACGCGGGCGAGGAGATCCAGGATCAAGGAACGACGCGCCGGCCAGGACATTGGGACGTTGACATCAGCGCCACACGCTGAAGGAGACGCAGGTTGAAGAAGATGGTTGAAGAAGAGGGTTGAAGAAGATGGTTGAAGAAGAGGGCTGAAGAAGATGGTTGAAGAAGAGGGCTGAAGAAGAGGTTTGAATGACCGATTTCGTTTCGCCGCCACATCCCCGGCGCGTGCTTGTGTTGACCAGTGCGTTGATCGCCCTGACGCTGCTGGGCCTGGCCGCGGCCGCCGGCGCCTCCGCCCGCAGTGACCGCTCCACCAATACCCCCATCATCGTCACTGCCCTGGATGACGGCGCCGATGAGAATGGGAACGACTGCCTGTGCGGCACCAGCGACAGCGTCTGCTCGCTGCGCGCCGCGCTGCAAACCGCCAATGCCTGCCCTGGCGCTGACCTGATCCAATTTGCCATCAGCGGTACGATTGCACCCTATTACTCCCTGCCGGCGCTGAGCGACAGCAGCGGCGGAACCACCATTGACGGTTACAGCGCGCCCGGCGCCAGCCCCAACACCGCACCCTTGAACGAGCCGTTCAACGCCAGCGTGACGGTGGCGCTGGATGGTCGCGATCTTGCCTTCGACGGCCTGACCATCACCAGTCACCACAACGTGGTGCGAGGACTGGCGATCTACGGCTTCGATGCCAACGTGGGCGCGCCCTACTACAACGGCATTGTCATCGCCGGCGGTCGCGAGAACCTCATCGCCGGCAATTTCCTGGGCCTGACAGCCGATGGCAGCCAGGGTTCCAACTTTCAGCGCGCCGGCGTCAACGTGACCGCGCTGGCCAAGCAAAATGTGATTGGCGGCGCGCTGCCCGCGGACCGCAACGTCATCAGCGGCAACCGCTTTGCCGGCGTGCGCATCGAGGGCAACCTGGCGCTGACCAACACCGTGCAGGGCAACCTGATCGGCCCGGCGCTGGACGGCGCCTCGGTGTTGACCGGCAGCCAGCAAATGTACGGCGTGCAGCTCACCAACATCGCCTATGAGAACCTGGTGCTCGACAATGTCATCTCCGGCAACAACGTGGTGGGCGTCGCAATTTCTGATAGCGCAGGCGGCAACGAGGTGCGGGGCAACGTGATCGGGCCGGCCGCCGACGGCGAAGCCATGCTGACCGGCAGCACCCAAGGCGACGGCGTGTGGATCAACACCAGCGCCAGGGACAACCTGGTGCAAGCGAACCTGATCAGCGGCAACCGCAGCAACGGCGTGCGCCTCACCGGCAGCGGGACGTTTCAGAATCGCGTGTGGGGCAACACGATTGGCCCGGCTGCTTCAGGCGGGCCGTTGCCCGGCAGTGGGCAGGCGGTGGGGGTTTACCTGGACGACGGCGCCACCACCAACCAGGTTGGCGACAGCGCGGACGCGGCCGCCTCCAACCGTATTGCCTTTCACACCTTGACCGCTGTGGCTGTCGTGGGCAACAGCCCCTACAACCGGGTGCAGCGCAACGATCTGACCAACAACGGCCTGTCTGCGTCGCCGTTGGCGCCGGGGCTTGACCTGGGCGCGGACGGCATTACGCCCGATGATCCCGGCGATGGCGATGGCGGCCCGAATCGGCTGCAAAACCGGCCGCTCATCGGCGGCGTCACCGCGCTCAGCAACCAGGTGCAGCTCGACCTGTTCGTGGACAGCAGCGCCAGCAATGCGCAGTTTCCACTCACGATTGACTTTTACCAGGCTGAGGCCGGCGCAGCGCCGGGACAGGTTGCGGCCGGTCAGGCTTGGGTGGGCAGTTTGCTCTATGAAAGCACGCCGACCACGGTCACGAAGCGTTTTACGGCCATCACGCCTCCCAGCGATGGCGACATGCTCGTGGCGACTGCCACCGATGCCTTTGGCAACACCAGCGAGTTCAGCCAGGCGGCCCCGCTCAGCCAGAACGCGTTCATCGTCACCGACCTGGGCGACAGCCCTGATGCCAACGTGGGCGACTGCCAGTGCCTGACGCTCAGCGCGGTGTGCACCCTGCGCGCGGCCATCGAAGAGGCCAACGCGTGTCCAGGCCCGCACGCGGCCAGCTTTGCAGCGGCGGGGACGATTGTCCTCACCTCTGCGCTGCCGGCCCTGACCGACCCGGCGGGTATGTGGATTGACGGTACGAGCGCGCCGGGCGCTCGGGTCAATACGGCCAGCCTGTCCAGCCCCATCAATGCGCTGCTCACGGTGACCTTGAATGGCAATGACCAGGTGGCCGATGGGCTGGTCCTGGACAGCGACCAAAACCGCGTCGACGGCCTGGTCATCACTCAGTGTACCAACCGGGCGCTGGTCATCCGAGGCAGCGCCAACGAAGTGGCCGGGAACTTCATCGGTGTAGCGGCCGACGGCATTACCGGCGCCATGCAGCAGCAAGTGGGCATCGCCATCGAAGAGGGCGCGACCGATAATCAGATCGGCGGAAGTGCAGCGGCCGATCGCAATCTGATCAGCAGCAACATCAGCGCCGGCATCGTCATTACGGGGCCGGGCAGCGACCGCAACGTCATCATCGGCAACAGCATCGGGCCTGATCTCAGCGGCAGCAACCTGCCAGATGGCCGGGAGCAGCAGATCGGCGTGTGGATCGGCGGCGGCGCGCAGGAAAACCGGATCGGCGGCAGCGACAGCGCCGGCGCGGCGCCCGATCTTTCCAGCAGCAGCAATTTGATCAGCGGCAACCGACAGGCGGGCGTCTATCTTGGCCCTGGCTCCGGCCGTGCCCAGGTGATGGACAACACGATTGGCCCGGCCGCCGGCGGGCAGAACGTCATCGTCGCCGGCGCGCAAACCGACGGCATTGTGATCGAAGACTCCAGCGACAACCAGGTGGGGCGCCTGGGACAGGCGAATCAAATCAGCGGCAACGATCAGGCCGGTGTGCGCATCCGAGGGGCCGCGGCCAGCCAAAATCTCATTCTGGCGAATTTGATCGGTCCAGGTCGAACCGGCGCTACTCCGCTCACCGGCAGCCAGCAGCAGCACGGGGTCATCATCGAAGCGGGCGCGCACGAAAACCAGGTTGGCGACACCGCCGGCAGCCTTTTTACGTGGCCGGGCAACACCGTCCGCTTCAACAGCCAGGAAGGGATCATCGTGACCGGCGAAGACACCATCCAGAACCGGCTTTCGGGCAACATTGTAGTCAACGGGCCGGGCCGCGCCATTGACCTGGGCGGCGATGGTTTCACGGCTAACGACAGCGGGGACGCGGACCTGGGTCCCAATCGGCTCCAGAATTTTCCGGCCATCGCCACGATTTTGTATCCTGAAGCGGGAGCGGGCAGCCTGACGCCGCACGAGCCTATGTTGATCAGTTTTATGGTTGATTCTGAGGTTGTGTACGCCAGCTATCCGATCACGGTGGAGTTGTATCGGGCTGACAGCATGGCTTCCGGGCAGCCGCTGATGTTTCTGGGAACGGCCAATTATCCATTTCACGCGGCGCAGAACATCATCAGCGTGCTTGTAGAACCGGTGCAAGCGCCCAGGTTCTGGTGGCCCATCGTGGCTACAGCGACCGATCACTACGGCAACACCGGTGAGATCTCCGCGCCCTTCTGCCCAAGCGCGTATCCGGATGTGGATCACTCCGGCTTCGTGGATGTCGTGGACATCATGCTGGTGGCGTCAGTGATTGGCCGCACGCCCTCGATTTACGACTCGAACTGCGATGGCGTCGTGAACACCACTGACGTGGCTGCATTGGCGATTGCCTGGCAGTCCTGTCTGGCTGCCTCCGCGCTGCCCGAACATGCCCCGTATGCCTGCCGTTGAGGAGGTTGCTACAAAAGGGTGTGTAGTTCGTGCAGACGCTTCTGCACGCCCTGGTAGAGATCGTAGAAGATGCTCCATTCGACTACGTCAATGTCCGCGCCCAATTCGCCGGTGCGAAAACGACTGTTGAAATCGGCCGAGGGCATGTGGTAGCGCTGTTCGTAGTGCTCTAGTTTTTGACGCAAACGCCGCAACTCGGCCTCGGTATTATCTACCTCGGTGGCAATCACCTGCTGGATGGCGCGGTCTACGAACGCACTTTGGAATCCCTGCTCATACAGGCGCTGCAATCCTTGTAAGCGCACCTGGGTTGATGAGTCGCTCATGTTTTATTCCTCATGATCGTGGCGCGGGCGGCCTTTGGCTGTAAGGAGTCTCTTGGCGGTTGAATTCTTGCACAACGGGCAAAATTGTTCTTGCCGCGCATGACACGAGTTTGCACGTAGGTAAAAACAGTCAATTCGCGTCCGTGAGTAGTCGCTATTGTAGCACAAAGCCTTTCATTGTGTGAAATGTGTGAAACAGGATGGCGTCCCCTGCGCAATTGACCCATCGCCCGTCACCGTGTAAAATAGCCACCTACCCCAATTTGCGTCCAGATTTACGCCCAGAATGAACCCGGCATCGCCAGGAACGCCCTGGATGCACGACGCCGTGCATTCGCCACGCCTGAACAGATTGCGTCACAAAGTTTGCGAGACAGAAGGAGCTGCCTGTGAACGACAAGCGTGAAATTCGCGCCTGGTATTTCTACGATTGGGCCAATTCGGCCTTCTCCACCACCGTTGTCACCGTTTTCTTAGGCCCCTACTTGACCGCCATCACCAGGGCGGCCGCCGACGCCAACGGCTTTGTGTACCCGTTCGGCATCCCGGTGGGCGCCGGTTCTTTCTTCCCTTACATGGTTTCTCTTTCGGTCTTGCTGCAGGTTGTTTTTCTACCTGTGCTCGGCGCCATCGCCGATTTCTCGCATCTGAAGAAGCAAATGCTCACCCTCTTTGCTTACATCGGCGCCATCGCCACGATGGGTATGTATTTTCTGCAGGGCAACAACTACCTCCTGGGTGGCCTGCTTTTTCTGATCGCCAACCTGAGTTTTGGCGCTTCCATCGTATTCTATAACGCCTACCTGCCGGAAATTGCCAGCGCCGACCGCCGCGACAGCGTCTCGGCCATGGGCTTTGCCACCGGCTACCTCGGCGGCGGCCTCTTGCTGGCGCTCAACCTGGCCCTGTTCTCCCGGGCAGAATCCCTCGGCCTGGAAACCTCGATGGCGGTGCGCATCAGCTTGCTGTCGGCCGGCGCCTGGTGGGCGCTCTTCACCCTGATCCCCCTCCGCGTGCTCAAGTCGCGCGCGCCGCGGCGCCGTTTGCCCACGGGCGAACGCTACATTACCATTGGCTTCAAACAACTGCGTGAAACCCTGAGTAAAATCCCCAGCTATCCCCAAACCATGCTCTTCTTGATTGCCTACCTGCTCTACAATGACGGCATCCAGACCGTCATCGCCCTCTCGTCCCAGTTCGGGCAGGAAGAACTCAAACTGTCCATTGATACCCTCACCGCGGTCATCCTGATGGTGCAGTTCATCGCCTTTTTTGGCGCCACCCTCTTCGGCCGCATCGCGCGCATCGTCGGCGCCAAGCGCGCCATCCTGGGCAGCCTTGTCATCTGGACCGGCGTCGTCATTTATACCTACGGCGTGCTCAAGACCGGAGATGTCGCCGGCTTCTTCGCAATCGGCGCGGTCATTGCCATCGTCCTTGGCGGCAGCCAGGCTCTCAGCCGCTCCCTCTTCTCCCAGATGATCCCGCCCGGTCAGGAGGCCGAATACTTTAGCCTCTACGAGGTCAGCGAACGCGGCACCAGTTGGCTCGGCCCCCTGCTCTTTGGCCTCAGCCTGCAGTTCACCGGCAGCTACCGCATTGCCATTCTGTCTCTCATCGTCTTCTTCATCGCCGGCATGATCCTGCTCACCCGCGTCAACGCCGCGCAGGCCATCCGCGAGGCAGGCAACGAGGTACCGGCTCATATCTAAAGTCATGGTCCAACCGCTGCATTGGAATCGCCGCGCCGGGGCGATGGGCGCCCTGGCGCTGGCCCTGCTCAGCTACCTGGCCGGCCTGGCGCTCTATCTCAGCGCCGGCGAGAGTCTGCTCGTGCGTGGCCTGTGGCTGGCCGGGCCGCTCTTGCTGCTCGCCTCCTACCTGCCTGTGCGCCCGGCTCCGGACCAGGCGACCGATCCGCCGGCAGACGCCTGGTGGGAATGGGCCTTACTCGCCCTGATCACCGCAGCCGCGTTTGCCCTGCGCGCCCGCCACCTAACCGCCATCCCCGGCAACATTGACGGCGACATCACCGTCGTTGGACGCGAGGCCCTTCTCCTCATCGGCCAACCGGCCTGGATTGGCGTCAACACCTACTTCCAGTTTCCCCAGTTCTTCTACATGCTCTCCGCCCTCTCCATGCGCCTGTTCGGACAGGACCTCTACGGGCTATTCCTCGGCTCCGTGCTCATTGGCGTCGCCACGGTCCCCGCCGTCTTCTGGCTTGGCCGTGAATTGGCCGACCGCCGCGTGGGGCTGTTGGCGGCCGCCCTGCTGACCATCAGCTACACCCACAACCACCTGAGCCGCATCGTCATCCCCAGCGCCGCGATGCTCATCGTCATCCTCTTCTGCGCTGCCCTGTGGCGCGGCCTGCGCACCGGTCGCGGCGCCTGGTTTGCGCTGGCCGGCATCTTCTTCGGCCTCAGCCCCCTGGTTTATTACAGCGCTCGCGTCACCTTCGCCATTCTCCCGCTGATTTTTCTGTGGTTGCTGATCTGGCAGCGCCGCCAGATCACCGACCACTGGCGTCACTGGCTGGCGTTCGGCTTTGGCGCACTGCTCGCCTTCGGCCCCATGCTCGGCTACACCGTGCAGCACTTCGACACGGTTATGGGCCGCACCGGCGTCGTTACTCTCACCGACCCCGCGGTCTACGAACATCTGCTCAGCAAATACGGCGTCTCCACCTTTCCGGCTCTGCTCCTGCGCCAGATCGAGCGCACCTTCCTCACCTTTTACCGTTTCAGCGACACCAGCCCGCAGTTCGCCTTCCCCGGCCCTATGCTCGACTGGCTCAGCGCCGCGCTGTTGACGTTGGGCCTGGGCCTGGCGCTCGTTCGCCTGCGCGAAGCCCGCGCCTTTCTGCTCCTCAGTTGGTTCATCGCCAGCCTTGTCCTGGGCGGCGTGCTCACCAACGACCCGCCCAACTGGGTTCACCTGGGCGTCGTCTTGCCCGCGGCGGTCATTCTGGCCGGTCAGGCCGGCGCTTATCTTTGGAGCCTGCTGGCGCGGCCGCTCGACCGCTTTGGTCGCCTGGCGCTGACGGCCCTGTTCATCATCGCCCTGACCGCCGTGGGCGTCCACAACTGGCAAACCTACGCCCGCTGGTCCGTGACCAGCGCCCAGCCGCGCACCAGCATAGCCCGCTTCATCAGCCGCCTCCCCGGCGAGACCCAGGTTCTGCTGGTGCAAGAGCCTTTCTCCTGGGAGGACAGCGTCTTTCAGTTCCTGAATCACAATGTCAACGGTCGCAACATCACCTTCGAGGAGATTCGCCAGGGCATCTTGCCGCCCGCGCCCGTGCAAGAAGATGCTGCTCCACTCGCGTTCATCGTGCCGCCGGAACAGCGCGATCTGCTGCCGGCCTTGCAGGCCGCGTACGAACGTGACAGCGGCGCGCTCGTGTCCACACAGGAAATCAGCCAAAACAACTGGCCGCTGTTCAGCGCGCTCCAGGTCACGCCGCCCGGCTACTCTGCCACTCTCCCGCCCGCCGGCCTGGGCGGCGACAACCCCTGGCCGGGCCTTTTGGCGATCGG
>JAYRVL010000417.1:0-6066 GCA_041918575.1 Anaerolineae bacterium
CCTACCAGGCCAAGGCGCACCTGTTCTTGCACCACACGCTGGCCGTGCGCGGCGCGTGGGCGCAAGCCCTCGGCCATGCGCAGACCGCCCTGTCCCTGGTCGAATCCTACGGCGATGATGCGGGGCGCGGCGTGGTGCTGCAGGCCGTGGGGCGTTCCCTGGCCGGCCTGAGCCGCCGGGCCGAGGCCATCGAAGCCCTGCAAACCGCCATGCTCATCCACGAGCAACACGGCAACCGGCCGGCGCAGCAAAACACGCAGCGACGCTTGGAGCGGTTGTTGCAGTTGAGTTGACCACCGGTCAGTACCGTGTATAATTGGCAACATCATGCATATCTTAGTTGTTGACATCGGCACCGGCACGCAAGACATCCTGTGGTTCGACTCGACGCGTGATCCGGAGAACTGTCTGAAGCTGGTGATGCCTTCGCCGACCTTGCGCGTGGCCGGGCAGATTCGGCAGGCCACCGCGGCGCGGCAGCCGCTGCTGCTCAGCGGGGTGTTGATGGGCGGCGGGCCGAGCGCCTGGGCCGCGGAGGATCATCACAAGGCCGGGCTGCCCATCTGGGCCACCGCGCCCGCCGCGCGCAGCTTCAACGACGACCTGGAGGCCGTGCGCCGCGACTTGGGCATCGAAGTGGTGAGCGCGGACGAGGCCGCCGGTCTGGCCCGGCGGCCCGACATGGCCCATGTCACCCTCAGAGATTTCGACTATCCCACCATCGCCCAGGCCTTCGACGCCTTCGGCCTGACCCTGCGGCCGGACGCGCTGGCCGTCGCGGTGTTCGATCATGGCGACGCGCCGCCGGCCGTCAGCGATCGCCAGTTCCGCCTGGATTACCTGGCCGCCCGTTTGCAGGCCGACCGCCGCCTGTCCACCTTTGCCTTCGCGGCCGCGGCCGTACCGCCCATCATGACCCGTTTGCAGGCCGTGGCCGACAGCGCCGGCGCCGATCCCTCTGTCCCCGTGCTGGTCATGGACACCGCGCCGGCCGCGGTGCTGGGCGCCTGGGACGATCCGGTGGTCAGGGCGCACCCCGCAGCGCTGATCGCCAACGTGGGCAATTTCCACTGCCTGGCCTTTCAATACCGTGACGGCCAGTTCGTGCGCCTGTTCGAGCACCACACCGGATTGCTGAACCAGGAGACGCTGACCGGCTGGATCGAGCGCCTGGCCGACGGCTCCATCAGCCACCAGGAGGTGTTTGCCGGGCATGGGCATGGGGCCCTGGTGTTGGACCAGGCGCCGGTCGCGCTCGATTTCGTGGCCGTTACCGGGCCGCGCCGCGCCCTGCTCAACGGCTCACGCCTGCCCGTCTACCAGGCAGTGCCGCATGGCGACCAGATGATGGCCGGTTGTTTTGGCCTGCTGCGCGCCTGCGCCGATCATTTTCCGAACTGGCGCGACGAGATCGTCCACGCCCTGGACAACGGGCAGGGCGTCAGTCTTTGGTGGTAACTGCTCAGCCAGGCAGTGAGAATGGTCTCGATAGCACCCGGAGTGCCCCCCCTGCCCCCCAATCGTGGGGGAGCCGAATGCTTTTCCCCCCAGGATTGGGGGGGCAGGGGGGCCGCCTGAGCAGTTGTCTTTGGTGAACATCATGCCCGTGACTGAACAGCTACGAATGGCTTGAAAATATCTTAACGCGAAGACGCAAAGACGCCAGTAGAAAAATCAATTCTTTGCGCCCTTCGCGTCCTTGCGACTTTGCGTTGAATAACGATTTTTACACATGTATCTGACCAGTGCAGATCATGCCCCTGAGGAGACAACGATGAGCGATTATGAGCTGACAGGCACTCGCGTCGAAGTGCTGCGTCACATCCCCTACGGCATTCACATCATCACTACTCGCGACCAGGAAGGGCTGCATGCCGCTTCGGTCAGTTGGGTGATGCAGGTTTCGTTCGAGCCAACGCGGCTGGCCGTGGCCCTGCGCACGGCTTCCCGCATTCTGAAACACATCCTGGACAGCAAGGTCTTTGCGCTCAACCTGATCGGCCGCGAGCAGGCAGACATGGCGCAGGCTTTCTTTCGGTACGCACACGCCGGCTTCGACCAGGATACGCTGAACGGCTATCGTTGCCGGCCCGGTGAAACCGCCTGCCCCCTATTCGTCGAGGCGGCGGCCTGGATCGAGTGCCAAAATGTATGCACCATACAGGATTGCGGCGACCACACCCTGATCATCGCCGATGTGGTGGAAGTGGGAATGCGCCCAGGCGCTTTTGTCCCGCTCGATCTGTGGGAATCGGCCTGGTCCTACGGCGGTTAGAAAAAAACACGAAGGGACAAAGCAGTGCTTTGTCCCTTCGTGTCAACATGTTTGCTCAACCGCAGGTCACGCCTCCGGCGTGACCGCGTCCTCTGCCGCAGAGCTACCTTCTCTCGTCCAACGTCGTCCGGCCAGGAAACCGGACCTACGGGAACTTCGCGCCGTAATCGCTCGCTTTACGCCGCAACCGCGACCGGCATCAGCAGCGGCCGGAACTTGTAACCGTACACGATCACGCCCTCCGGCCCGTCCTCGGTCAACTTGCGTGTGACCATCTCCACCGGCATCCCGATCTTGACATCGTCCGCATCCACATCGGTGAGCTGCGCCGTCAGCATGGGGCCTTCGTTCAGCTTGACAAGCGCCACGGTGTAAGGCAGATAGTGTTCGAACCCGATCGGTGCATCGTACATCGTCGTGAACGAATAAACCTCGCCTCGGCCGCTCATTTGCTGCAGCGACTGCGCAGGCTCCGCACAGTGCGGACAAACATCACGCGGCGGAAAAATCGCCTTACCGCATTCATCACAAACTTCACCCATCAGGCTATAGCGCTGGCGGCGCGTCCGCCAGTTTCGTGCAACTCCCATGGTCACTGACCTCCAATAAATCGGGGCCGAAACCCCTGCAAAAATCAGGGCCGAAGCCCTTCGATGCCGTTCATTCTACCACACGTTTTTCTCAAAACCTACCAAGCTGTCCCTTCTTTCACAACCCACCGCAGATTTGACAGCTTTTGACAGGCCCGCAGCGCCGTTAATTCGCCAAAATGTGGGTAATCACCGTCGCCCCACTGCCGCCAATGTTCTGCGCCATGCCGATCTGTGCGTTCTGCACCTGATTGGCGCCGGCCTGGCCCTGCAACTGCTGCACCAACTCCACGATCTGATAGACGCCGGTCGCGCCCACAGGATGCCCGCGCGCCTTCAACCCGCCCATCGTGCTGATGGGAACCCGGCCGCCGATGGCAATTTCGCCCTCCTGCGCCAGGCGCACGCCCTGGCCCGGCTCGGCAAAGCCGGCCGCTTCCAGCGACAGCGCCGACATGATCGTGAACGCGTCATGCGCCTCGAACAGGTTGATGTCGCGCCGGGTCACGCCAGCCTGCGCGTAAGCGCGCCGCGCACTCAAAGAACCGCCCTCCAGCCTCAGCGGATCGCGGCGGTCATGCACGGCCAGGGTGTCGGTGACGACGGCCGAAGCCAGAATGCGCACCGGCGCCCGGTTGATGCCAAACTCACGCGCCCGGCCCGCCGCGCAGAGGATCACCGCGGCCGCGCCGTCGCAAATGGGCGAAGAATCGAGTAGATTGACCGGCGCCGCAATCATGCTGGCCTTCAGATAGTCCTTGATCCCCAACGGCAGATGGAACATCGCGTTCGGGTTGTTCAATGCATTGCGGTGGGCGTTGACGGTGAAATTGGCAAACGCCTCATGCTTGACGCCGTACTGGTGCATGTAGCGCTGCATCAGCATGGCGTTGATGCCAACGAACGAAACCCCCTCGGCCGCCTCGTACTCCTGATCCGCGGCCAACGCCAGCCCGGTCGTCGTCTCCTCGCCGCCCGTGTCGGTCATCTTCTCCACGCCCAGCACCGCAACGACATCATAAGCGCCGCTGGCAACCGCCAGGTAGCCCACGCGCAGCGCAGCCGCGCCCGAAGCGCACGCCGCTTCCACCTTCATGGCTTCCATACCGCGCCAACCCATAAAGTCGGTCATCAGCGCGCCCAGGTGTTCCTGGCCGGCCAGCTCGCCGGAGAGCATGTTGCCCACGTAGAGCGCCTCCACCGTCTCCACGCCGGCATCGCGCACCGCGGCTATCAACGCATCATGTCCCAGGTGGCGCAGCGAACGATCCCAAATTTCGCCCACAGGCGTCTGTCCAATGCCAATAATGCTCACAGGTCTCACAGCAACACTCCTTACGCCGTCTGCAGCTTGCCGCGATAGCGGACATAGGTCGCGTAGTCAATTTCCTTGCGCCGCTCGATGTAGTCACGGGTCAGCGGCGCCTGGGCGCGGCGCTCCGCAATGCGATCGGTCACCTCGAAGGAGATGGCGTCGCTGCCCGCGCCCGATCCAAAGGAGACGATGAGCACCCGGTCGCCCGGCTGCGCAATGTCCAGGATGGCGGTCAGGCCGATCACCGAAGAGCCAGCGTAGGTGTTGCCGATCACACCCACCAGCAGCCCGGCCTCGATCTGCGCCGGGGTGAAGCCCAGGGTCTTGGCCACCTTCTGCGGGAACTTGAGATTGGGCTGATGAAAGACGGCGAAACGATAGTCGGACGGCTGGCGCCCCATTTCGCTCAGGATCATCTCCGTCGCCGCGGTGATGTGATGGAAATAGGCCGGATCGCCGGTGAAGCGCTGGCCGTGCGAGGGGTAATGCGCATAGGGCCGACGCCAGAAATCGGGCGTATCGGTCACGTAGGAAAGCGAACCTTCCAGCACGGCGATGCTCTCCTCGCCGGGACCGATGATGAACGCCGCGCCGCCCGCGCCCGCGGTGTACTCCAGGGCATCGCCCGGCCGTCCCTGCGCCGCGTCCATGCCAATGCCCAGCGCGTAATCGGCCATGTGCGAGCCAACGAAGCCAAAGGCGGCCTGCAAGGTCTCCGTACCGGCCTTACAGGCAAATTCCCAGTCGGCCGCCTGCGTCGTCGGTACCGCGCCAATCGCCTCCGCCACGATGGTGGAAGTCGGTTTGACCGCGTACGGATGCGATTCGCTGCCCACCCACACCGCGCGAATGAGCCGCGGATCAATGCCCGCCCGCGCCAGGGCATTGCGCGCCGCCTCGATGGACATCGTGGCGGTATCCTCATCCAGGCCGGGCGCCGCCTTTTCTTTGATCGGCGTCCCGCCCTCGCCATCGGTCCAAACACGGGACACCTCGGTCACCGGCAGGCGAAAGCGCGGGACATAGGCGCCATAACCTACAATGCCAACCTGCCGTTTCGGTTTCATCAACATAAGATCATTTACCTCGATTCACTCCCAATCTGCGTTGCTGAGCGCCTGTCGTGCAGCGCCCGCACCAGTTCTTGTGCTCTTGCCGGCCGAACCTGTCCCTCACGCACCAGTTGGGTGGCGATGGCCGCGACCTCATCACCCTGCGCGCCGGCTGCCATCGCCACCTGCCGCGCATGAAGCGCCATGTGTCCGCGCTGAATGCCGTCGGTGACGAGGGCGCGGATCGCGGCCAGATTCTGCGCCAGCCCCACGGCCACCATGATCTCGGCCAGGCGCCGGGCGTTGGGTTGTCCCAGGATCTTCAACGCCGCCTGCGCGGTGGGATGCGCCCGCGTCGCGCCGCCCACCGTGCCCACCGCCAGCGGCATCTGCAGGCGGCCGAACAGGCTGACCTCCTGCGCGCCGGCCGCAGGCAAAACCCGCCAGTCGGTCAGGCTGCGATACTGCCCGCTGGCCGCGGCGAAGGCGTGAGCGCCCGCTTCCAGCGCGCGCCAGTCGTTGCCGGTCGCCAGGGCCACCGCATCGATGCCGTTCATGATGCCCTTGTTGTGCGTCGCGGCCCGATACGGGTCGGCCCACGCCAACGCGTTGGCTTCCACGATGCCCTGCGCCACACGGGCGCCGCTCAGACTCTCCGTCGCCAGCGCCCGCAGCGGAATCGTCGCTTCGGCCCAGGCCTGGCGCTGATCGCTCAGGTTGGAGAGAATGCGCAGCAGCGCGCGGCCGCCGGTCAGCGTTTCCAGCAGCGGGGCTATGGCCTCAGCCGCGGTGTTGACCGCGTTCGCGCCCATGGCATCGCGCGTGTCGAACAAC